>JBILSG010000038.1:0-11691 GCA_044372235.1 Chitinophagaceae bacterium | reverse complement strand
AGCTTTATACCACGCTCAGCAATGGCAAGCCCATGCCATTGCTGGGTCTGGGCACGTATAACATGTTCGGAGAAGTGGCGATCAATGCAGTCAAAATTGCATTGGAAACCGGTTACCGGCTGATAGACGGTGCTCAGATGTATGCTAATGAAAAAGAAGTGGGTGAAGGCATTCGCAGAAGCGGTGTTCCCAGGGAAGAAATATTCATTACCACTAAAATCGACAACTGTAATCAGGGATATGCAGCCACCCTGCGTTCCTATGAACAGAGCCTGAAAGACCTTGGCATAGAAAAGGTTGACCTGCTCCTGATTCACTGGCCTATCAAAGGAAAACGTGAAGAGACCTGGAAAGCACTGGAAAAATTATATGCTGATGGATTGGTTGGTGCCATTGGAACGGGCAATTACCTGCTTCCATTTCTTCATGAGTTGAAAAACTATGGCAGTATCACTCCTGCCGTCAACCAGATTGAATTCAGCCCTTTTCTCTACCTCAGCGAAGAACTGGACTACTGCCGGAAAAACCAGATCTGTCTGCAATGCTATACCCCTTTGATGAGGGGTCAGAAGCACAATCACCCTGCAATTGTTCAAATTGCACAGCAATACAGCAGAACTCCTGCACAAATTATCCTTCGGTGGGCGGTTCAGCAGGGACTTTCCACCATTCCCAAATCTGAAAATCCCGACAGAATCAGGGAGAATTTCGGCATATTCAATTTTGAGCTATCAGAAATGGACCTGAATGTGTTGAATAACCTCAATGAAAATTTCAGAATTGTCGATGACCCAATTGATATGCTTTGAACTTCAATCTAACTTTAAATAACCTTGCCATGAAAAAAATAGTCTTAATACTCCTTGTCTTCGGTTTTCAATACTTAAATGCCCAGGAAAGGTCCAAAGAGGGTCCATTGCAGCATGTAGTCATCTTCAAATTCAAAGAGTCCAGTTCACAAAAATCCATCGATTCTGTTGTTCAGTCGTTTACCGGACTAAAGGATAAGATACCCGTCATCAAACAATTGGAATGGGGACTAAATGACAGTCCGGAAAACTGGCACCAGGGATTTACCCATTGTTTCATCCTGACATTCGACAATAAGCATGACCGGGATGTTATCTACCAAAAACACCCTGCACATATGGCGTTTCAAAAAATTCTTGGACCTCATATGGATAAGGTATTTGTAGTTGACTACAAAGCAGAACGTTAGAATGGAATGATACTTGATTCTTTATCAGGCTTGGCATAGGTGAAGCGTTGGAACGGATTAACCTCATAATAAGCATCCAAACCTAAACTCACCATAGAACTTGTTTTAGCAAGATTGATGAACCCGTCTCCCCCAACGGCAGCTTCATTCACATACGCATGCACAAGGCTGCCTACTACCAGAAAGGTGCCATTTTGCATTGGGATGATGTCAGAAAGTTCCATGCCCATTTGCACCATGCTTTCTGCAACATACGGAATATTGAAATCATCCTTGTAATCAGGAGTGAGTCCTACTTCATGAAATTCATTCACGCCATCAGGGTATTTGGCACTGCACTGATGGGCCTTTTCAACAAAAGCAGGGTGGATATGATTGATGGTGTACTTGCCCCTGACTTCGATATTTTGGATCGTATGTGGGGCCGCTTCCCTGGGCCTGTTGATGAAGGCGATGAGAGCCGGATCTGCACCCAGGTGAACGATATTGCTGAATACGCCAAGGTTACTTACACCCATCTCATTGATTGAAGCTATCAGGCTAACAGGCCTGAATCCACTTAATGAATTCACAAAATTGGCTCTTTTGAACCTATCCCAGGCCTTCAAATCAGAAATGGTAAAATGTTTCACATAACGTTTAACGTATTAGCCATTAAAAGGTTGGAACTTCGCGCAGGCAGGAAATAGGTGCTTTTACTGAATTCCGCGTCTATAACAATATTTTCACCCTAAATCCGTTTCAATGTTATCCAAATCCTATCCAATGAAAATGACTCTTGCAGGGATTTTCCTGCTCATAACAAGCGCGCTTACCCTGTCTTTCAGGGAAAAAAATCCTGCCCACAGGATTTTGTCAGCCGGTAGTTCAATGGAAAGGCCGGATTTAAGTGACAAAAAAGCTGATTTCATTCATTCAATTTATTCAAGTATTACAGCATCAGGTTCACAATTATCCCAACAGGTTTTTGAAATTGCTTTTTCCGGGTTTGACAAGTTGCAAGCCCAGGGAAAATTAAGTCAGGATAGTATCCTCACAATAATCGATTTCTCCAAATCTTCAAGGGAAAAAAGGATGCATGTGGTTGACCTTAAATCAGGTAGGCTACTTTTTAACAGTGTTGTAGCACATGGAAGGAACAGCGGTGACGAATATGCACAGCATTTTTCAAACCAGCCCAACTCACACAAAAGCAGTCTTGGCTTTTATGTTACCGGGGGTACCTACAGTGGTTCAAATGGATATTCCATGGTCCTGAACGGCATGGAAAAAGGATTTAATGACAAGGCAAAAGACAGGGCTATCGTTATGCATGGTGCCGCTTATGCCAATGAAAATGTATTGTACTCGGGGCAGCGACTTGGCAGAAGCTTTGGTTGCCCGGCCCTTCCTCAACAACTCAATAAACAGGTTATTGAAAAAATAAAAGGTGGTAACTGTCTTTTTATCTTTTACCCCGATCAGCAATACCTGAATAACTCTAAAATGATAAATGGTTAAATGGGATCTTAGAATGGTTAATCCGACCCGGTCTTTTCAGGCTGGGTCTCTTTTTTTAAAACCAAAGTGGAATCAATTGTGAAATCATACCCAGTATAAACCCAGTAATAAGCTCAAACCAATTGTGATCTGAAACCACTTTTCTTGCAGAAAGTACAGCACCTGAAGCTAAAAAAGTCACGATCAGCGGTAATCCACTGTGCAATGACCCATCAATAACCGTGAACAACATAAGACCAGCAGCCCCGCCAACTCCCATTCCGTGCATACTGATCTTAAAATAATTATTCAGCAGCAAAGCCGCAGCAGAGGTGAAAAACATACCCCTGCACATATTTACAAGCACCAGTGGAGTTTCAGGCTGATTTTTAAACACATGGTAGGTCCAGAAAAAAAAGGTTATACTGGCTATATAAGGCACAATCCGTTCTTTCTGGGTTTTAAGTAAGACAGAATCTGAAAATCCAAGTGCTTTCAGCAATACCACTACAAGCAGGGGAAAAAAAACATTGTTATTGATGACCGCCAGTAACTTCATCATTTTTTCCTGCGCATAAAATCCGGTAAAATAATCAGGATGGCCATATATCAAGTATGCCGCCATCATCACACCTACAAAAAGTGGATGAAAAATGATGGAGATGAGTGCCGAGGTATGTTTAATCCATGAAGGATAATTACTTGCTGTTATTTGAGCTTCCATGATATAGATTTAAAGTTCCCTACGTAACCGCGCAACCGGTATGTTTAACATCTCCCTGTATTTGGCAACCGTTCTTCTGGCAATATTATACCCCTTGGATTGTAACATTTCAGTAAGCTGGTCATCACTCAGCGGATTTCTTTTGTCTTCAGCAGCAATGAATTCCTGTAAAATATTTTTTACTTCTCTGGTTGAAACCTCCTCCCCGCTTTCCGTACTCAATGACTCACTGAAAAAATGCTTAAGCCTGAAGCTACCAAACTCGGTCTGCACAAACTTGCTGTTGGCAACCCTGCTGATGGTGGAAATATCGAGTCCTGTTTTTTCTGCTATATCCTTCAATATCATTGGCCTTAGAGACGACTCATCACCGGTTACGAAAAATGTATGCTGGTGATTAATGATGGCCTGCATGGTTAATGTTAGCGTCTCCTGACGCTGTCTGATTGCGTCTATAAACCACCTGGCAGCATCAATCTTTTGCCTGATGAATGATACAGCCTCTTTCTGTCGCTTATCTGTTTTACTTCCTTTTTCATAATCCCTGAGCATATCCTTGTAATCTGCACTGATCCTCAGATCCGGGGCATTCCGCTGATTGAGGGTAAGCTCTGGTTCCCCGTTATTGTTATAGACCAGAAAATCAGGAATAATATAGTGCTCTGCTTTATTCAGCACGGTGGCCAGTCCACCCGGCCTCGGATCAAGTTTCCTGATTTCCTGCAAGGCTTCCTTCAGCATCGATTCATCAATATCAAGGGATTTGATGATTTTATCGTAGTGCCTTCGGGTGAATTCATCGAAATGAAAATCCACAATACGCCAGGCTGTTTTCACTGCTACAGATGTTTGCAGGAGTAATTTCTTACGCAACTGAATCATCAGACACTCTCTGACATCCCTGGCGCAGATACCGGGGGGATCAAAGTGCTGTATCTTATCTATGACTTCCTCTACCAGCGCTTCCTCAACAATGATATTCTGCTTGAAGGCAAGGTCATCAACAATGGATACGGGATCTCTTCTCAGATAACCATCATCATCAATACTTCCAATAACCTGTTCAGCAATCTTTTCCTCATCAAAAGAAAGATTCAGCAGGCCAAGCTGCTCCATTAGCATTTCATGCAAGGAGGACACAGCCGGATGGAATGAATTTCCCTGAACCTGAATTTCAGGAACCTGATCTTCCTTTACCCTGTAATCAGCGATTTCATCTTCATCATAATCAGCAAAAGGCTCACTCATTTCAAACTCATCATCTGCTGATGATTCTTCAATCTCCGGTAGCTCGTCAGTCAATTCCTTTTCTGCCTGATCCGGTAATTCCTCTCCCAATTCCAGAGCCGGGTTCTCTTCAATTTCCTCTTTTACCCGTTCCTCCAGCATTGCAGTAGGGACCTGCAGCAATTTCATCAGTTGAATTTGCTGTGGTGATAGTTTCTGCTGAAGTTTTTGCTGTAATCCCTGAAAAAGTGCCATCCCCGAACCCCTGTTTATTATGAAATCAGTTGTAAATTTACGAACAAATGAATCATCTCAATGAAGACATTCATGTCATTTCTTTTACTTGTAATCGTGCTGCAAGCCAACAGCCAGGATACTACAAAAGCTTACAGGCCATTTACCCTGCTTGAGAAAAAAGATTATTTCACCTCCAGGCAACCAGCGCAGGGAATCAAATCTGATTATGCCAGCAGGCAACAGGGTATAATTTGTCAACAGGAATGGAAATTTGAGAAAAGAACCGGAATTCCATTGCGGGTCAGACTGGGAACCCTTGAGTATGTTGACAAAATGGAAGGAAAAAGAAAATAGAAACCACCCCTGAGGCGCCCCTTCAATAACCGGATCCCCGGAGCTTATCAAGTAGTTTATTCAATGTAATTAACTCGTCCTCATTCAGCATTTCCATAACCTTGCGCATTTCACTGTCCCGCTCATCGATGCGTTGTAACATGGCCTTGCCTTCTTTTGTTATACTTACATCCACAAGTCGTTTGTCTGTGTTACACAAACGCTTTGAAACAAGTTTCTTAAGCAACAACCTGTCAACTATCCTGCTGGTATCACTCATCTTATCCAGCATTCGCTCCCTGATCATCAGCGTACTCAAAGGCCTGGGATCACTTCCCCTCAGAATGCGCAGAATATTATACTGCTGGAGGGTAATATCCTCTTCAAGCAGAATATTTTTTATCCGCTCTGTAACCCAGTGATACGTGTATATCAGGTTGATTACAGCCTTCTGATTTTGTCCACTGAAACTGTACTGCTGTATGTCTTTTTCAAGCCCCATACCTTTATTTAAATTTGTATTTTATTGGGATCAACAAACTCATGTGCATAAATCTTAACGAGTATGATGGCATAACTGAATACGAGCGGACCGAATATAAAACCCATAAATCCAAAAAGTTGCAGACCCACTATTACACCAAAAACTGTAATTAAGGGATGTACATCACCTATCTTTTTCATCAGGGTTACACGGGCAAGATAATCAACATTGCCAGTCACCAGCAAACTGTATATGAGCAAGCCTGTACCCTGCGTATTCATACCCTTTGAATAGAGGAAAATCACAAGCGGCACCCATATCATCATGGTTCCTACTATGGGGAAAAAAGCAAAAATACCAGTCAGAAACCCCCACATGAGTGGATCATCCATGCCAAAAAACAAATAACCCAAATAGGCAAAAACACCCTGTATCAGTGAAATCAGCGGAATGCCTACAGCATTGGCTTTAACCATATGCCTGGTCTCGCTGGCCAGCGCAACAACACTTTCCTGATGCAATGGAATGAACTCCCTGACGGCCTTCTCCATATGCCTGCCTCCTGTAAACATGAAGTATAACACAAAAAACATCACAAGCAGGTTACCAAGCATCATCGCAGAACTATTCAGAAAGGTGGGAATAAATCCTGTCATTTTCTGCTGCAGATTGTTGATATTCTCAGTAGTGAGCAACTCCTGCCCAGTTAACCGTTTTACATGATCTGCAAGAGCCTGTATGCCAACTACAAACTCATCTGTATGAGAAAACACTTCACTTATCCGGGGTGTAACCAGCACAATGGCATAATATATGGGTGCAGCAACAACAATAAGAAACAACGTGATCATAAGGAGTGCTGTTAAACCCGGGCGCCATTTCTTTTGCTCCGTCAGCATAAAAAAACGTTCTCTTCCAAGGATATAAAATGTCAAGGCCCCCATCATTCCGGGTAAAAAAACATACAGTTCCTGGATGATGAGGTAAAAAAGAAAACCTATCACAAGCAGTAATACTACTTGCCTGATCCTGTTGTTAAAGTGGGTCATGTGTTCTGTTTTTCATTGCCATACCTTGATACCTTCACTGCAGTTGGAGCAAATATCAATATTTTTTCTGCTCTTAAACAACTCCTGCCGAAACTCATCATAGTTTTTACTTTCCCATATTTCCTGCAGGGACTGTTCATTTAAATTTCCCATGGGGTGTGCTGCATCCTTGTCGAAGCAACAGGGCACTACAAGTCCGTTCCAGGTAATCACCTGACTATGCCACATTTTCCAACAATAGTCAGGCATGGCATTAACAGGTAATACCTGACCAGACTTATCTTTTTTGTACCTGCTGTATTTCTGCTCCAGTGGTATAAGACTATTAGGGTCATTGGTGTAATCAATAACCTGTGCTGTTTTAACCCATACTTCATCCACTCCCAATGATGCGGCCATCTGGCGGACCTTGTCAACCTGATGTTCATTGGGCCTTACTACCAGAAACTGAAAAACAACAAATGGCGTATGACTTCCAAGTGATTGCTTCCAGCGGATGAGGTTGGCAGTGCCTGCCATAACCTTACTCAAATCCCCACCCACGCGGTATTGTGAATAGGTTTCCTGGTCTGCGCCATCAATCGAAATGATTAACCTGGAAAGTCCACTCTCAACAGTTTTTCTTGCCCGCTCATCATCCAGAAAATGAGCGTTGGTAGAGGTACTGGTATATATTCCCTTATCAGCTGCATACCTGATCATGTCAAACAAATCTTTGTGCAGGTAGGGTTCACCCTGAAAATAAAAGTTGAGGTAAATCAATGTTTCATGCATACTGTCAACAACCTTTCTAAAAAAAGAAGTCTGAATACTGCCAGTCTGGCGGGTAAAAGCACGCAATCCACTGATGCATTCAGGACACCCAAGGTTACAGGCCGTTGTAGGCTCTACTGAAATGGCAAATGGCAATCCCTTCATTAGAGGCCTGCCGATAATTCTGCTGTAATAAAATGAAAACAAGACTTTTCCGGCATTCCACAACTTAGGAATGCTGAGTGTAGAAAATAAATAAAAAGCATGTCTTACCGATGTCCATTGCATTAGCCTAAAGTTACATCAATGCCAAAGGCAGGCATCAAAGATGTGATTTCCACCAACGCCTGAAAAGTAAAAGGAGGACGACGAAACTTCCGCACAACCACAGATAAAAAAGTACTGTACCCACAACATGGGATGCATCAAAGAGTGCTAATTCATACTTTAATCCGGCAATGGCATTGATCATCATCCATACCAGGACTGAAAAAAGCGACCTGACGATGCGCTGCATGAACTCACTTACCTGAGGATCCATTCTGTTGTTTTATTTGGCATCCAAAATCAGGGGCGCACCTTTGGAAGGCATCACGATGATTTTGGAATTGCCTGAAGCTGCCAGTTCTTTCATTGCTTTAATCTGCTCGTATTGTAGTTGCCTGTCGCTCAGACTCAGGCTGATGATACGCTGGTAGTCTGAGATACCCTGAGCTTCAACCCGCTTACGCTCTGCCTCCTGTTTCTCTTTTTGTAAAACGAACTGCATCTTCTGTGCTTCCTGCTCTGCATTGATTTTTTGCTCAATGGTTGATTTAACAGAAGCAGGTAAAGTTATGTTTCGTACAAGTAGATTTTCAAGAATTAGTCCGCGTTGCTTGAAATCAGTTTCAATTGTTTTGAAGATCCTGGATTGAAATTCATCCCTTTTGGTGGAATACAAAGCCACAGCATCGTAATAAACCGAGTTATCCCTTATTCGGGTTCTGGTGATGGGCCTTACGATTTTGTCTTCGAAATTTATACCTATCTCCCTAAGCAGATTTGGTGCTTCTACAGGATTGACACGGTATAAAACTGAAAGATCAATGGTTACTTCAAGACCATCAGCAGTCAATACCTTAATGGCGTCATCACCTGATTTTATTCCCTCGTCGTGAACACCGCTCATGGTATAATTCTGTGTGCGGATGTCAATATCAGTTACTGACATGAGCGGATTGATCATGTTCAGTCCGCTCGACAGTGTTTCATTCTGAACCTTCCCAAAAAGTGCTTTCACTCCAACATAACCTGCATCCACTTGGCGAACACTGGATGATAGCATGCCAATCAAACCCAATGCGATTCCTGTCAACCGCAAAGGTTTACCGGCAGCAGCTATTTTAGCATCCGATTTGAGCAGGGATGTTCCAATCAAAAAAACTACCACACCTAAAATCAGGAGTACCATATGTTAATAATTAATGTGAGCAATAAAAAGGCTAACTGCTGTGGTCTGCGATAATCACCCAGCGCCCCTTTTGTTTAGCAAAGGTAAGTGTATAATGACCGCCCACATCACCGGCAGTCCGTTTAAGCGACCACTTACCCACAACGAGATAATGTTTCTTGCCCAGGGGTTTGAGGTGGAGGATATGAAAAGTTAGTTTACCCATCTTGTCAGCACCAGCATAGTTTCGCCTATAGTTCTCAAGGGTTGAACGGTAGCCATAGGTGACCCCCGACTTGCCAATGTACATAAGGGAATCGCTTTCAAGATAACCCACCATAAACTGTTCCAAATCTCCGGCATTCCAGGCCTGAGTTTGCTTATCCAGTATAGAAAGAATTTCCCTTTCGTCTTTTGTTTGTGAAAAAGCGATTGCAGGCAAAAGGCATATCAAAAAAAGAAATCTCTTCAACGCTCAGTTATTTACGCTAAAATTTACGCACTCAAATATTCTCTCTCAACTATTCTCTCTCAACTATTCTCTTAACTCGCCCAAGCCTTATCTCCCTTGGTGTAAGGTATACATCCCTCATACTTTCCGGGAACAGCCACATAACGCAGGGCTTGTGTAGCACCTACCTCAGAGGTAAAGAACCCAAGCAGCGTAAGTTGTTTCATGAGTCCGAAATAATGATTTGGATCTCCGTCCTTCTTGGAATCATTATACGCCTTGAGTTCCTTATTGATTCCGTTAAGCAGGCTTGTCCGTTCTTCCGGTGTAACCTCCATGAAACCCTTACTGAATGTTTTCTTTGAAGCATTGTCGATTTCCGTAATACCGGAAACAAAAACCTGTTGATCCTTCTGATCATAACAGTCGGTCACCATCACCTGCATGAAAGCACCTACCTTGGCAGCCTTTGCACCAGGTGTGGATGTAGCCGGGATAATGGTTTCTGCCACTTCATCCAAAAATGCAAGCTGATCGGCAGTGAGTGAAAAACCGGCGGTCTTGGTATCTGTGGATTTGCAGCCCTGCAGGAATGCTGCACCACCTATTACAGTGCCTCCCATGAGAAGCGCTACCCTTTCCAATGCTTCGCGTCTGTTCATATTTTCAGTTTGTCTGTTAAAAATACAAAAGAATAACATAAAAAATACAAATGGCGTACCTTGCATTCCATGGCATTTTTGGAAAATAGTCTGCCTAAATCGATTGCAAACGCATTGAGCCTGAAAGTGAAGTCCCCTGCTGAGCAACAACGCAGGGTACTAAATATGCTTTTGAAGAAGGCTAAATACACCCAATTCGGACAATTATACGGATTTGACAGGCTTTTACAGACACCTGACCCGGTTAAATCATTCGTTGAAACTGTACCGGTATTCGATTACAGTTCGATTCATGAGGACTGGTGGCACAAAGCCCTGGAAGGAACTGCCGATGTCTGCTGGCCGGGAAAAATAAAATACTTTGCCCTCAGCTCCGGAACATCTGGCGCAGCCAGTAAATATATTCCGGTAACCAAAGACCTGATGAAAGGCAACAGGCTGGTGATGATCAGGCAGCTCCTTTCCTTGCTGAACTATGACAATATTCCGCTGAAAACCATTGGGAAGGGTTTCCTGATGATTGGTGGCAGCACAGACCTGCAGAAGGGACCGGGTTACTTTGCTGGCGACCTGAGCGGCATCACAGCCAAGAAAGCACCTTTCTGGTTCTCTCCTTTCTACAGACCAGGCAAAAAAATTGCACGCACCACAGACTGGAACACGAAGCTGGAAGCCATTGTGGAAGAGGCACCCAACTGGGACATTGGCTTCGTAGTAGGTGTTCCTGCTTGGATTCAGCTTTGCATGGAGATGATCATCAAAAGGTACAGCCTCAACCATATCCATGAAATATGGCCAAATCTGACCATCTTCTGCCATGGCGGTGTTGCGTTCGAACCCTATAAAAAAGGTTTTGAAAAAATGCTGGGCAAACCTTTGACCTATATCGAAACATACCTGGCTTCAGAGGGTTTTATTGCCTACCAAGACAGGGAAAATCCTGACGGCATGAAACTGGTCCTTAACCAGCATATCTTCCTGGAGTTCGTACCTTTCAACGAAGATAATTTTGATGCAGAAGGCAATATCAGCAAGAATCCACGTGCCTTTTTGATTGATGAGGTTGAGGAAGATAAGGATTATGCCATCCTGATGAGCACATCTGCAGGAGCATGGCGTTACCTTATTGGCGACACCATCCGTTTTGTAAACAAAGAGAAATCTGAAATCATCATCACCGGCCGAACAAAACATTTCCTCAGCCTTGTTGGCGAACACCTGAGCGTGGATAATATGAACAGGGCTATTCAGCTGGCCAATGAAAAACTCAATATCTCCGTCATGGAGTTTACAGTTGCCGGCATTCCCATTGAAGGACTTTTCGGACACCACTGGTATGTTGGCACCGATGAATCTGTTGACAAAAACATGCTCAAAAAAACACTCGACGATGCACTGATAGAATTGAATGATGATTATGCGGTAGAACGAAAAAGCGCATTAAAAGAACTGATCGTTGATGTTCTGCCTGAAAAGACTTTCCTGGACTTTATGGAAAAGCAAGGAAAGATGGGCGGTCAGCATAAATTCCCAAGAGTGCTGAAGGGTACTAAACTGGATGAATGGAAAATGTTCCTCAAAGAACGTAATCTGTAAAATGTAGTAAAGCAAGATGATTGAAGCGATTGTAAAGGGACTGGG
>JBILSG010000300.1:0-3598 GCA_044372235.1 Chitinophagaceae bacterium | reverse complement strand
TGAAAAAGTCAATTGTATTTCTCTCAAAGTCCACCATTCTATCTTTCCTTATTGTCACCTTTAGTTCAATGACATTTCAATCCCATGCGATGAAAATAAGTGATCTTAATCCTGGCATAACTGCAACAGGAGATGATCTCAAGAATGTGAAGATTAAAGGGCCAAGTGTTAAAATGTTTAAAAAAGCTGATCGTGAGATGCACCTGAACATGTATAATGAAATAAAATCAGCCTATAGCATCTTGCTCGATCATGCAAATGTCCTGAATGCTGATCAGGTTATTAATAAGCAATTTGCTGCTGGCTATCAGGTCTTTTTTTCCAAAGAAAATGAGATTGTTGCGGATTCAATGATTGAAGCTGAATTTTTCGCTGATAATATTTCATTCTTATCAGCAAGCTTGGTTAATGAAGCTGATAAATCAGTAAATAATCAGTTTTATGCTGAGCTGTAGTTTTTGATTCAAGGTTATGGTAAAAATAAAGCCTTCTTTTGGAAGGCTTTATTTTTACCATAATTTATAAGCCGGATTCTGTTCTGGGCTATCATTTATCTGTTCCATCAGTTACCCAATGGAATCAAGCTGCCTACCCATTCAGGCCGTTAAGAGAGAACGAGCCGCCCCCCACCCTAAGGTACCTGAACCTATATGGCATTTCAGCACGCAAGGTTTACCCGCCAAATACATTACTGTAGATAGCCGTGAGCTCTTACCTCACGTTTTCACCCTTTCTCCAAAAATGGAGTGGTTATTTTCTGTGGCACTGTCTGTTTCCGAAAAATCGAAACCCGGCTATTCACCGGTGCGCTGCTCTATGCTGTCCGGACTTTCCTCGTTGTTTACACAACGCGATAGCATGTTATGGCTTGTCAAAGTTAAGAAAAATCTCTGTAGCGCCATACCCATAAAATGGATGCAACCTGTTTACAAATGAACTTACATTCAATTTATGACGCAATAGCTCATGAATTTCATCTTTTAACTTTCCAGTTCCCACACCATGTATCACAATAAGATTATTAAGCCTGTTTATTAAGGCATCATCATAGAATTTTTCAAAGGCCTTAAGTTGCATGTCCAGTATTTGCAAAGGTGATAATTGCTGCCAGTTTGATGACAGCTTATCGGCATGCAAATCTATTAGTGTTCTTGACGGAGGGAAAGATTTTCTGATTTTTTCTGACTGATACACCTTAAATCCTGCAGCAGCTAATTTCCCCATATCTACTTGATCAGGATCTTCAGGTTTCTGGGGGAAATTTTCATATAAATTGATTTTGAAGGATGCTTTTTGTTCCTTTAACACCTCATCGGAAAGCTTAAAGATTTGTTTTGGGCGTGGCTTGAATGAAACTTCAAAATGGGATGCCCTTTTTTTATCAGCCTTTGCAAGGGTAAAATCGAAATCCATTCTGGGTTGGTCATTCAGGTTTTCAAAAGGCAAATTCAGAAGGTACATTTCCTCTAATGGCTTCACAGTATGTCTGAGTTCTATTTCTTTTTGTGAGGCATAAAATAGTGCATAATCAAAGATTAGTTCATCATCAGTATGATTTAATAAAAAAACCCTAAAATGATCAATAATGTCATCATCAAAAACATCTTTATCAAGAACTGGAAAAAAAGCGAGCCATACACCATCTCTTTCCATTTGTTTTAAAATACTTTTTTCTCTTGGTGGTGGCTCAGGGACTGATTTAGATTTGGGTTTCTGTTGTTTAGGAGATGAGAAATGCTGAAAATATGGGAAATCGATTTGATCTGCGTAAACTGGAAAACTTATGCCGTCCACATCAATAGTCAGCATTTTCTTATTGATCCATTCAACCACAACACCATGCTCACCAGTAGCACTCACAACAATCTTATCACCTTCCTGAAACTTCATGTATTTAGCTTACTGTGTTTTCTTCCGTATAAAAAATAAAGTAACAAACCAAAACCCATCCATCCAAAAAATACAATCCAACTGTTTGCAGGAATTTCTACCATCAGGTAAAGACAGCAATAAACGCCAAGTATTGGGATAAGTGAATAGTTACGAATAAATGTTAAGATTGCAAGAATCCCTGCAAGTAACATAAAAATCAGGAATAAAATTTCCTGATATCCTTCAGAATTGATGTGTTCAATTCCTTCCGTTATTCTACTTTTAAATAGGAGTAAACTCAATAGATATAAAACTGGAAAAATCCACTTGGCATTGATATAAGGGAGGTTAAACTTTCCTTTATCTTTTGCGATTCTGGGGAGAACTAAAACCCCGCCGCTTACGAGTACAAATGCAAACAATGTTCCGATACTGGTAAGGTCAGTTATTAATTTATCATCTACAAAAAGAACCAGTCCACCAACAATCAATCCTGCTATAATTGTTGCAAATCCGGGAGTTTGGTGTTTTTTATTGATTTTGCCAAATGCGTTGGGCAATAAACCATCACGGCTCATTGACATCCAAATTCGGGGTTGCCCGATTTGAAATACCAATAAAACACTTGTTGCTGCTACAACTGCTGTAACAGATATAAAAAATCCAACTTTTTGTAATCCAATTCTTTCAAAAACAAAAGCCAGTGGATCAGTAACATTTTTAAACTCACTGTAATTTACCAATCCTGTAATAACTAGTGCAGTAACAATATAAATTACCGTACACATAATCAGAGAGTATATCATGCCACGTGGCAAATCTCTTTGAGGATTGGCGCATTCTTCTGCAGTTGTTGAAATTGCATCAAACCCTATATACGCAAAAAATACAGCAGATACACCTTTTAAAACACCAGTCATACCATTGGGCAGGAATGGTGTCCAGTTTGAGGCGGTATCATTTGAGAAGATAAACCAGAATCCAATGAGCGCAATTATTAGGAGTACTACTATCTTCAGAATGACCATGCCATTGGCGGTACGTTTACTTTCTTTAATACCAAAATAAGCTAACCAGGTTATGAGAACTACAATAACAAAAGCTGGAAGGTTTATGATGAAAGGTATTCCCAAAATTCTAGGAGCTTCCTCGTATACTAATCCATTTACTGATTGTCCAGCAGCTACCGCATCCTCGTACTTAATTGCGGCGGTTTGATAACCAACAGTCAGCCAATTTGGAAGTTCAAGCCCAAGCGCAACAAGGATATTGTTAAAATAAGCACTCCAGGATATGGCCACAACAATATTTCCTATTGCATATTCCAAGATAAGTGCCCAACCGATAATCCAGGCTATCACTTCACCAAATGCAATATATGAATAGGTATAAGCACTACCTGCAACTGGTATTCTGGATGCAAATTCAGCGTAACACAAAGCAGTAAAACCACAGGTAATGGCTGTAATAATAAATAACAAAATTACACCTGGACCGCCATTGTATGCTGCAGAACCGATGGTTGTAAATATACCCCCGCCTATAACAGCAGCAACACCCATCAGCGTTAAATCTCTTACCGAAAGCACACGTTTAAGTGATTGATTATCGTGTTCAGATGTGGAAGCCTGTCTGGATATGACTGATTCGATAGATTTTTTCCTGAATATGTTAGTCAATGTTGAAAATTTTTATTTTTCCCTTTGGATTAAATAATGTGAAAGCT
>JBILSG010000299.1:0-3604 GCA_044372235.1 Chitinophagaceae bacterium | reverse complement strand
GCGGAGATGGATTTGCCGGTATTGTGCATCATTATTTTGGCACCACAACGGTTTCTTCAAAAACCATTGATCCATTGGGCAGGCCCATAACTGCAGCTTATCAGTATGCTGAAGCATCGGCAACAGCATACATTGAAATGGCTGCTGCAAGCGGACTGGCCCTGTTGGAGGAAAGTGAATATGATCCAATGCTGGCAAGTTCTTATGGAACCGGATTAGTAATCCGTGATGCGATAAGCAGGGGCGCTCAAAAAATTGTGCTGGGTATCGGCGGAAGTGCAACCAATGATGGGGGCATGGGCATGGCTGACGCCCTGGGTTATATGTTTCTCGATAAAAATGAAGATCCGCTGGATCCCTGTGGAGAGAATCTCAGTTTGATCAATGAAATTGTAATGCCTGAAACGGATTATCTGGAAGACATCGAATTTCAGGTGGCTTGTGATGTAAAAAATCCATTTTACGGACCTGAAGGAGCTGCTTTTGTATATGCCCCGCAGAAAGGCGCATCAGCTGAGCAGGTAATCACGCTGGATGAAGGATTGAAGCACCTGGATGATCTGTTTATAAAATACTTCAACAGATCAGTAGCCACCTTACCCGGTGCAGGAGCAGCAGGAGGTATGGGCGGAGGCTGTGAGGTGTTTTTGGGTGCAAGGTTGATTTCAGGAACAGATCACATCATAGAGGAGGTTGGACTAGAAGCAAAGATTGCACAGGCTAATGTAATTATCACAGGGGAAGGATGTTTTGATGAGCAGTCATTGCAGGGAAAAGTTGTTGGAACCCTTGCAAGGCTTGCCCAAAAACACAACAAGCGCCTGAGGGTGGTCTGCGGCAAATCCAATATGCCGGAAAGCGATCTGGGTGCATTGGGTATTGAAGATCTTGTTACATTAACTGCTCTTGCCGGCAATGAAGCAAATGCAATAGCCAACCCTGAAAGTTATCTGCATGATGCAGTCAGAAAACTCTTATCCTGATGTACTCAATTTAATGCAGGAAATTACGATAGTGAACCAGGCTTAACCAGCCATGTATTAACTATAAATGCATATCTTGTTGAGCATGGAAATGGTTTCAGGACCTTCACTTTTATTGCTGATAGCGGGAGCAATCCTGTTCATCATTTTGATGGGATCGAAATTCAAAGTCAATCCCTTTATTGTATTGCTTCTCGCGGCTCTGTTTACTGGAATTTTCAGTGGTATGCCTATCGGGGAAATTGCCAATGCTGCCAATGACGGGTTTGGGAATATGATGAAGAAGATCGGACTGGTTGTGATCCTTGGAACACTTATTGGCACAGTACTTGAAAAAAGCGGCAGCATCCTCCGTATTGCACAGTTCATCTTGAAACTCTTTGGCGAAGGGAGGGCAGTGGCAGCTATTACAGTGATAGGAGTGGTTGTTGGAATTCCCATTTTCTGTGACAGCGGTTATATTATTTTAAGCGGTCTTACACAGCCACTTGCCAAGAAGAGCGGGAAAAGTCACGCCGCAATTGTATGCGCACTGGCCAGTGGATTGTATATCACACATACCCTGCTGCCGCCACATCCTGGCAGTATTGCAGGCGCTGCCAATCTGGGTTTAAAGGAAGACCTGGGCGTAGTAATCGGAATCGGATTGCTCATATCAATTCCGCTGGCAATTGTTGCCTGGTGGTTCAGTTCAAGGGTTGCGGGGAAGGTTGAAATGCCAGAAATGGCTGAGGAAAATAACGCAGTTCAACAAAGCAATGGATCACTCTCAAAATCATTCCTGCCCATCGTTGTTCCATTGTTGCTGATTGCAACAGCTTCATTTACATTTTTTCTGGATATGCCAGATAATCTCAGAAAAGGCATCGATTTTCTGGGTCATCCTGTAATTGCACTGCTCATCGGATTTGGATTGAGTTTATTCACTGTGACGGCTGAAAACAGATCTGCGCTGCATGGATGGATCAGGGAAGGTGTTATGCATGCCGGTAGCATACTCGTTATTGTTGGTGCCGGTGGCGTTTTTGGTGAGATACTCAAGAAAACACCCATCGCAGACCTGGTAACAGGCTTCACGGCTGGTGGGAATGGCAGTATGCTCTTTTTTCTTTTTATAGCCTGGTGTATGGGTGTGTTGTTAAAAACAGCGCAAGGCAGCACCACTTCAGCAATCATTGTGGTAACTTCCATTATTGCACCTTTGTCTGCTGCAGCAGGATTTGATACACCCGTTGAATTATCACTTTTATTGGCATCGATTGCCGGCGGAACCATGATGGTAAGCCACACCAACGATGCCTATTTCTGGGTTATTTCACAGTTCAGCGGTATGGGTATGTCATCCACCTATAAAACTTTTTCACTGGCAACTGTTTTCATGAGTGTTACAGCCCTTTTTATGGTGCTGATTCTTTCGCTCATCATGATTTGACTATCTCAATTTTACCCACATGCATAATTTGAAAGCACTTTTGTTTTTTTTGTTCTTCAGTCAATATTCCTTTTCGCAATCCATTCCCAAATGGGATCCTGCTCTTGAACAACTTAATGTAAAAGATTGGCTAATCCACACGCCAGCTCAAAAAGCAGGGGTATATTCTTCTCAAGATGGCAAGGATATTATCCTGTATAACGGGCTGGTAAAGAGAACTTTCAGGATGTCACCCAATTTGACATGTTTTGATTTCAAGAACCTTTCAAACGGACAACAACTTTTAAGGGCCGTCAGGCCGGAAGCTGTTGTTACTATCAATGGTGTGGCGTATGCAGTTGGTGGTTTGACCGGACAAAAAGAAAAGGCCTACCTCATGCCATCATGGATTGATGGATTCAAGTCTGGCGAAACGGATTTTCAATATGCAGGGGTGGAGGTGACTGATCTCACACCATTTATCAATTGGAAACGAAGAACCTGGGCTTATAACACAGCTCAGCCCAAAGGGAAATTGATCAAATTTCGCTTCAATTCATCATTGGCTCATCTGAAAGGGGTGGAAGTAGAAGTGAATTATGAATTGTACAACGGATTGCCGCTTATTGTGAAATGGGTTACAGTTAAAAACAACTCCACCAATAGTATCACCATTAATCGCATCATCAATGAAACACTGGGTTTGGTTGAAGAAGAAAGTGCTGTAGTAGGCAGTCCAGATCAGATGAAGAAACAACATGGTCTGTATGTTGAGACCAATTATGCTTTCAACAACGCCATGCGTTATGATATCAGCGACCAAACCACACACTGGAAGATTGATTCCACTTACACTTCCCAGGTAAATTACAATTACCAGACGCCCTGTGTGCTCGAAGTTTATCCTGAAAAGGTGCTTGCTGTTGATCTCCAACCTGGAGAGGTGATGAAATCGCCACGCACGCATGAACTCCTGATGGACAGCTACGACAGGGAACGTAGGGGTTTGATGATTCAACAGATGTATGCTACAGTTGCACCCTGGACCACTTCCAATCCCATATTTATGCATTTAGTGAGCAGGGATGATGATCAGGTTCGGACTGCTGTTGACCAGTGTGTAGCAACCGGTTATGAGGCGCTGATACTCAGTTTTGGAAGCCATTGCAACATGGAAGATACAGCAGTATTGAATGTGGCAAAGTGGAAG
>JBILSG010000297.1:0-3611 GCA_044372235.1 Chitinophagaceae bacterium | reverse complement strand
GGCCAACTTTTCATACGCAAAGGGACCAACATAAGTTGAATAAAATCCCAAAACATCTTTAGTCGGTATGGCAAAATCATGGAAACCATTATCCCTGTCTTGAGGATAAACCCATGTTTGAATTTGCTTCCCATTAAATTGGTCAACGTATTGAACTGCAAACCTTGCAACACCCATTACATATAACCAGGAAGATATGGGAACTGATTGTTTCCAATGTGTACGTTTTTGTTCTGTGTTGATGATCGATTCTTCTAGCAACAAACCATTCGATACAACCTGATAATGAGCCGGTGCTGTAATGATGAATTCATTGGTTGCTTTGTCGTATGGATGGTCTACTGTTGGCAGCCAATGCCTGGTTCGATTGGGCCAGTTTTCATTGAAAAAACTCCTCTCCCCAAATTTTGTATTGCCTATCCGGAGTCCATCTGCAGGTATCCCCCGATACTTCACCACAAAAGAAGCAATCTTATTTTTGGCAAAAGGCTTGGATAATTTAATCACCAATGAATTGTTATCATGCAGGAAGGAAATGGGTTTATTCTCAAAGAGGACTGCCTCAATTTGCATCCCTTTACCTTGGAGTTGAGCAGATCGATTGACTAAATCAAAACGCAATTGTCTGGAGGTATCAGTATTGAACAAAACATCAATAGTTGTTTGTCCAACAATCTCATCAGATTTATCTGATAGTGTTAATTCAAATCTATAGTGTATTATATCTACAGCATAATTTCTTGGATAGTTATCAGCATAGGAAAATGTTGATATACCCAAGAATACAGCAAGTAGTAGGTTTGAAAGATATCTCATGGTAACATCGTAATTTTTTTCAAATAATTTCCATTGGGATCCACTTGTGGCGGAACCGCACTTTGAACAGTGATGCCCTCTTTGCCAATGGTTGTTTTTTGTTTGCCGTTTGAAGTGATGATTTCAAGAGGCAAAGGCATGAAATGATTGTTTATCCTGATGAGATACTGCTGGTAACCGACCTCTTTCACGGTAAAATCCAAAACATCTGTTGTGCGCAAATAAAAATCAAAAAATGGTTTCAGGTCAGTAGCTGCAGCTTTGCTGAAAAGTTGTTCAACATCTTTGGATGTTACAAAATTATCATACGTGTATGCCGGATCAGTTGCAAGTTTGTAGAGTGTTGGCAGAAAAATTGCATCACCCACCACAAAGCGAAGACTATGCATGAAAAATGAGCCTTTGGTGTATATGTCTGATTGGGCATAGGTTTCATCTTCGGATAATTCCTCACCACCCACCATTGGCTTTTTGTATTTGATAGATCTGCGGTGTGCACTGATAATTTTATCATATGCTTCTTGACCACCCAATTCATAATGAGCCAGGGCTTCTGCATAGGTTCCAATGCCTTCCTGTATCCACATGTGTGCCCAATCCTTGTTGGTCACTTTGTTAGCCCACCATTCGTGAGCGTACTCATGGAATAAATTGGCAGAGTAATCGTTATCTCCGATACGGCTGTATTCAAACTTGTTTTGAAAAGTAATATTTGTCTGATGCTCCATACCTGAATTGGGCACAGCACAAATCCCGATTTTTTCTTTGTACCAGGGATATTCACCAAAATATTTTTCAAGAATACGGGTATCTCTGGCCTTTACCTCAATCAGTTTATCAGCATGCATCTTGTCCTCTTCTAATACATAAAATACGATTGGAACAACATTGTTGTTGATTGTTGTAAAGTCTTTTTGTACAACGCTATACTTACCAATATTGAATAAAATACAGTAATTACTAATGGTATATTGGGTTTTCCAGTGGTAGGTAGCAGTCCTTTTGCGTTTTGTTACTTTCTGTAACAAACCTGGTCCTGATACAACCAAAGTATCTGGTACAGAAATATACATATCAACGCCCTCGTTGGGCTCATCACTGGGGTGATCTTTGCATGGAAAATAAACCCGTCCACCTTCTTTCTGACAATTAATAGCTACCCATGGATTACCAGTTCTGTCTTTTGTCCAGGTAAACCCGCCAGTCCACGGTGGTTTAACTGCAACTGGAGGCTCGCCACTGTAGTTCACACGAACGGTTACCTTTCCTTTTTGAAAGCCTGCTGCTGAGTATATATAAAGCTTATTATCAGTGTGGGCAAAATTTTGCGCTTTGCCATTCACAACTATTGACGACACCTTAAAAAAATTGATAAGATCCAGCAAAATTGTATCAGTTGCGTTTTGAAGCAAAACATCAACATCCGTATATCCCTTGATTGCTTTTTTAGAAATATCGATATCCAGCGAAATTGTATAATGCCGGATATCCATATTGGCCTGCAGCGGATGCAATTTACCTCCAGAAGACAGGCTGCTGATATCACGATCCTGGGCAACCGATTGAAAGGTTAAGATGCATGACAATAAAATAAGAATCATGCCGGAACGGCGGTAATCATGAGTTGGTCTGAACATACTGCCTATTTTGGTTACTTGAATCTACGAAATAGTTACCAAGGTTTTCAAATACAATGAAATATATTCATGAATGTATTTTCTTTTGTACTGCATAATGAAACGTGGATGCGGCAAAACATCTATTTGTTCAAACCATTGGTATCGTTCATTCAAAGCTGAGAGATAACGGAAGTTCTTATCCCCTCCAATGCAAATGCATCTTTTTTGCTTAACTGGCCACTGCAATTGTTGTTGAATGCAGTTGACAACAAATGGTTTGAGTCTAAGCTGCAGCGAAGGCATATCGTAATAGTTCATGTTCTTTCCCTTGTAAACATAACCCAGCGGACTGACTGCACTGATGAAATAATCCTTATAAAATTGGTCCGGACCACCATAAGCCTGAATCATGGTATAGATGAATTCTGCAGACAATTCCGAAACATCACCGAAATCATGTGAAATGCCACAATCATGAAACAGTTGTCTGGGAGCAGTGAAATTGATACCCGTAATTCCTGCACCGTGTCGACCAGGATTGATACCAAAAATCAATGTCCGTTTACGCGTATCTGAAAAATATTGGAAATAGAATTGATTCATCAACCTGATTACTTCAGGAGATGAAAAAGGAAAAAGCACTTCAACACCCCTTGGCAGCTTCTCCGGTACTTGGAGGGTTTTGTAGAAATCCAATATTTTGTTGGCGAACTGCTCATCCATATCGTCTCATTTTTTACCAACAATGGAATCTGTCATGCAATTTCTTTTATCTCATTCGGTAAGGTAGATTATTAAACTAAAGTCTGTATACAATACACCTTCCAAGATAGGAGTATAATCTGATTAATCTATTGCGCTGTGATCTTCAGTATGCGACCTGGACCTTCCACAGCAACATAAACAGAACCATCCGGAGCCTGCGCCACATGCCTAACCCTTCCATTGATACCCTCAACTGTTTCAGCAGGGGTAATGGTTGTGCCATTCACTATACATCGATGCAGCTTTTGCGAAGCCAATCCACCCGCCAAGAGGTTTCCCTTCCAGGCTTTAAAAGAATTATATGTGATGAATGTGATTCCTGATACACCAATAGAGGGTGTCCAGGAAAATGAAGGTGCAGCAATACCAGCTGCAGTATGACCCTGCGAAATAATTGTGTTGTCGTAATTC
>JBILSG010000295.1:0-3616 GCA_044372235.1 Chitinophagaceae bacterium | reverse complement strand
ATGGATCAGTCTTAATTGTGTATGTACCAGTTGCCTGAGCAGCAACGAAAGGACATACTACAACTGCATTCCAAGTAAGCTTAAGGTTATATTGACCAACAGTTGCCAAATCAGGCAAGGTGTTGGCAACATCATAAGTCTTACCGTCTTTGGTTACAACCTGATTGTAAAGAATATAGGTTTCACCAGGACCAAGATTAACACCAGTAGCATTTCTGATTTCCTGACCAGTAACTTCAAGGTTGTAAGTACCACCACTATTGGTATATTCCTTGATTTTTTTCCACTTGGTACGGTCATTAGTTTGTGGAGCTTTCGCTACATAAACTATCAACTTTTCCTGTGCGGATCCATATTCCTTAACAGAAGCAGAAACTTTGCTACCTGCAAGGTTGGTGGCATCGATGATGTTGTTACCTGCACTAACCAGGGTTACATAGGAGCCAATTCCCAGAGAGTTGACATCCTGCACAACTTCACCTTTTTGGCACGAGCTCATGGCTATAGCAACCAGGGCTGTGTAAAAAACGGATGAGATAATTTTTTTCATGTTTCTAATTATTTAAGGATGGCAGGATTGGTGTCCCAGAATACCTTCTTATCCAATGTCTTTTGTGTAACATTCTTATTCAGGTTAACCAGAACTGATGGATAAAAGAATGAGCGAATCATATCACCACCAGCTTGTGCAACTGTATATGACATTCTGCCCGGCTTACCTGTTCTGCGGTAGTTGTTGAATGCATCAACACCATTACCCCAAAGGGCAATGTAATATTCCTGCTGAACTATTTCCATACGCTCGTCATTGGTTGTAGCAGCATCATAACGTGCAAGAACCTTGTCAACATATGCTGTTACTCTTGAAGCATCAGGAATCAATGAAGTAGGTACACTCACATTAACTGTAGCAGGGTAGCCAATAACCTTAGAAATGGAAGCTCTAACACCTGCTTCAAGCCTAGCCCTAGGATTACCTGTTGCACCAGATAATGCAGCTTCTGCAGCAAGGAAATTGGTGTAAGCTGCCTGCCAGATAGGCTGAATGCCAGCACCCTGAGCACCACGGTTCAATCCAACGTTCAGGTTTTGATTCGCATCAAAATCACCACCGAAAGGATAGATACCAACAGTTGTCCTATAAGGACCATCCGGAGGAATACCAGAGTTGTCTCCATGGTTACGACCCCAGAAACCTTGTGCACCCAAACCGAACTGGCAGAATGGCATTCCTGAGAGGTAATGTGAAGGAACCGGGAAAGTTGAACAGGACAAAGTATTCGATGAAACAGCAGCGTCATTGTTAGTTTGTCTGTAAAAATAGTAACGTGTACGTGGATCAGCAGTGTTTCTTACTTCCTGATTGTTAAAAGTACCCTTATCAGCAGCGAGAGACCACATAAAGTATACACCCATGTAATCACCTGCAGAACCTGCAGCAGAATAGTTACCATTGTAACGGGGGTGGCGACTGTTTGGATTAGCTTGCTTTGTAGAATACCTGAATTCGAAGTCATTTGCAGTTCCACTCAGCGCAGCTACTACGTCAGCATCAGCAAGCAAAGTATTGATTTTGCCTACAGCACCAGCATCTACCAAACGAGTATTATTGATAGCACGAAGCTTCAACAATTTCGCTGTAGTTCTCCAGCGTGCAGCTCCGGTAGCATTGGCAGCACCAAAGAACATGTCCTGGTTACCTGGGTAAGCAGTTGACTTCTGGAAATCAGCAATTGCTGCATCAAGGAGCGCAATTGAGGCTGTATAAACATCAGAACCCTTGTCGATTGTTGGGTTTGTGTTTTCAGAACCAAGGTTGGCAGAAGAATAAGGAATATCACCAAACATGTCAACAAGTGTCATGAGTGTATAAGCCTTAATGGTTTTTGCCATACCGGCAGCAATCCATTTCCTTTCTGCTTCAGCTACTGGGATCAAAGCATTGGCATGTTTGAAAACACCTGTGTAAGCAGTGCTCCATACTCCGTCAAAAGACTGAGGAGAATATGCTTGCTGATAGGTTGGTCCGTACATTACAATCTGACGGGTCAATTCCATACCGTAGCTTGAAGCCGAGTTGAAGAAACCGGCAAAGTTCAACTGCAGTTGGGTAAGATACAAATCTGCATTCGCAGACTCTGGTGTTGGACCGTTAGGGTTTACCAGAAGCTCATCAAGCTTCTTGGTACAGGAACCCATTAGGCTCACCGAGAGTACGAGGATGAATATTTTTTTCATTTTCATGTCGATCAATTTAATTGATTAGAAGGAAACCCTTACACTCACACCATAACGCCTTGAGGTTGGACCTGAAAGGTATTCCAGACCACGAACGTTACTCACACCAAGAGATGAAGTTTCTGGATCGAAGTTCACGTACTTGGGGAAGTTTGGCGCATTGTAGAAAAGGTTCTGACCAGAGAACGTCACTGACAAAGATCCAAATGGAGTTTTTGACAACGCATTAGCGGGAACAGAATAAGACAATGAAGCCTCCCTTAAGCGGATCATGGTTGCATCATAAACG
This sequence comes from Chitinophagaceae bacterium, assembly GCA_044372235.1. Taxonomy (GTDB): domain Bacteria; phylum Bacteroidota; class Bacteroidia; order Chitinophagales; family Chitinophagaceae; genus Pollutibacter. The sequence continues at coordinate 1,089 of JBILSG010000295.1, read as the reverse complement.
ATGAGGTCTTGCATACCGAAGAAACCGGAAAGTACATTGAAATAAGCATAGCTCGCAGAAATCTGTACATCATTTGGAGTACCATCGGCTTTTACACCTGGAAGTACGAGTGGCAGGAAACGGTCAAAATCAGTGTCTTTTGTCAAACCACGACCAACAACTGTACCAGGTGTGTATGCAAGCATATCACCGCCTTGTGTGTAATCCCACTGCATACGGAAGGAGATTCCTTTGTATGACAATTGTGAAATACCAGTGAGTTTGAAATCAGGAGTCGGATCACCTACAATACCAATTTCATTGGATGAAACATATTGACCAAGACCATCAGTCAGGCGCAAACCTGTCTTAGGATCCTTACGGGTATAAGTAGCCTGAATCACACCGAGTGGCTGACCATTGATAGCAAACAAACCTTCGTTTGAAAAGCCATCGATAACAATTTGCTTCACTTCATCAGGGAGGGTTACCATACTTCTATTCTGGAAGTAGTTGGCAGTCAGTTCCCAATTCCAGTTCTTATTACGAATGACGTTATAAGTCAACTGCAACTCAATTCCTTTGTTCCTTACAGAACCGGCGTTGATTGAAGTAACTGTGAAACCTGAAGAAGGATCAAGCTCACGGTCAAGAATCTGATCACTTGAATTCCTGTTGTAGTAAGTGAAATCAACACCTACGCGGTTGTTTACAAACTTACCTTCGAAACCAACTTCAACCTCAGACTGCAACTCAGGCTTCAGGTTGGGGTTAGCCAAGCGGTTGCCAATGCTGTTTGAATTGAAAATGTTAGTCAGCCTGTCCACAAATACGTTGGTATTGATGTTCAGGATATTTCTTGTATTGTATGGGAAACCAAAGTTTGCTGAAGTGGAATAACCAGCCCTCAGCTTGAGGTAGTTGACCATTTTATTATTCTGCAGGAAGCTCCATGCTGTAGTTGGCAGGTAAGAAATACTTGCAGAAGGATAGAAGATGGAACGGTTGGCCTGCTCGAGGTTAGATGACCAGGAGTTACGTCCACCTACAGTAAGGAACGCATACTCACGGAAGCTCAACAAACCTTGTGCAAATGCACCCAAAGACAGT
>JBILSG010000296.1:0-3616 GCA_044372235.1 Chitinophagaceae bacterium | reverse complement strand
ACAGCGTTTGCAGGGGTTGAGCATCATGTATTTTTCAGCCCACTCTCTTACGGAATCACTGGAACTGTCTGTAAACCACCGCGTAACCATGGCTGCAATGCCTGCAAAGGCTTCAGTGTTTTCATCCTGTTCTTCAACTTCCTGCAGCCCTTCTTCATGACCAAACAGCACCAGGTTAAGGACACTTTCAGGCAACAGATTTACCGGCGTCTTGAGGCTGAATTTGTGCTTTTTAGCCAAAAGTTCAACCATCTTAAAATAATGCGAATCCCTTGCTTCGCCAAGCGGCAGGATGGCACCCTCGGCAATGGAAAGTGTGCGGTCTGGCATAATTGCATCCACGTCAATGGCATGTTGCTGACCGATGCCTTTACAGGCAGGGCAGGCCCCATAAGGCGAATTGAAAGAAAAAGTGTTTGGAGACGGCTCTTCATAAGACAGACCCGTTTCAGCACACATCAGCTTTTTGCTGTATTGCACCAGCTTTTCAGGGTCATGCACCAGGATGAAAATCAATCCCTTTCCGATTTGCATCGCCTGCTGGATACTTTGTGCGATCCTTACTTTCAAATCTTCAGAAACCACCAGCCTGTCTACCACAACTTCAATATCATGAACCTTATAGCGGTCTACCTGCATTTTGGGAACCAGGTCTTTGAGTTCACCATCCACCCTTACTTTCACAAAACCCTTCTTCCGCGTTTCTTCAAAAAGCTCCCGGTAATGCCCTTTTCTACCCCTTACAAGCGGAGCAAGCACTGTTATCTTTCTGTCGGCAAGTTTACCGAATAGGTCCGCCACAATTTCTTCATCACTGAACTTGACCATCTTTTTCCCAGTATGCATGGAATAGGCATCCCCTGCACGGGCGTAGAGCAGACGTAAAAAATCATATACTTCGGTAACTGTGCCTACAGTTGAACGCGGATTTCTATTTGTCGTTTTCTGTTCAATGGAGATAACCGGAGAGAGTCCGCTTATCTTGTCCACATCCGGCCTTTCCAGTTCACCCATAAACTGACGGGCGTAGGTTCCAAATGTCTCCATGTAGCGGCGGTGCCCTTCTGCATAGATGGTATCGAAAGCCAGGGAAGACTTGCCACTACCGCTGATACCCGTGATAACCACCAGCTTATGTTTGGGAATACAGATATCAATATTCTTAAGATTGTGGGCCCTTGCACCAATCACTTCTATCTGATCTTCAATTTTTTTCATCATATTTTAAGCCCCGGATAGTTAACCAGTTTAAATTTCCCGCTTTAATGTAAAATTAAACAGCATTTGCTTCAAATCGTTGTTGCATGCATAATTAGCTGAAAATGATTAAAAACAGGATTCCCTTTTAAAAAAACACGAAAAAGTGATATCTTTGCAGGAGTTCTTTAATTTTCTTATCCAGAAAGGCAGAGGGATTGGCCCGATGAAGCCTTGACAACCTGTTACTCCAAGTAAAAAGGTGTCAACTCCAGCTCCGCAATTGCGGAGACAGATAAGTCAGATCATTTTCCCTGGACATGATTCAATCATCATAGTGAAAACCCATCTGACTTCAGATGGGTTTTTTTGTGCCCTTTCCGGAAAGCAAATGATCAAAACATGAACAAAACACTGCATAATTATACATTCAGGGGCTCTTTAAAGCTGGAATCAGGAAAAACAATCCGTGATTTCAATTTGGCCTATACCACAATCGGCGCGTTGAATCCCGCAAAGGACAATGCAGTCTGGATATTCCATGCCATGACGGCCAACAGCGACCCATCAGACTGGTGGCCCGGTATGGTGGGAGAAGGCAAATTTTTTAATGCCGATGAACATTTCATCATCTGTGTGAATATGCCCGGAAGCTGTTATGGGAGTGTCAACCCCTTATCGGTAAATCCGGATACAGGCATTCCCTATTACAGGAACTTTCCGTTTTTTACCCCGCTGGATATGGCTGTGGCCTTTGACCAACTCAGGGATCACCTGGGTATCAATAGTATCTTTGTGGGGATTGGCGGATCGATGGGCGGACAACAACTCATAGCCTGGGCAACCCGGCAACCTGATCTTTTCAGGTACATTGTACCCATAGCTACCAATGCTTTCCACTCTCCCTGGGGTAAGGCCTTCAATGCTTCACAACGCATGGCCATTGAAGCAGATCCAAGCTGGCAGGATGGCAATCCCGATGCCGGAATGGCTGGTATGAAAGTAGCCCGGTCTGTAGCCTTGATCAGCTACAGACACTATGAAATTTATGGCAAAACCCAGCATGACGCAGACAAGGCACTGGAAAATACGAGGAGTGAGTCTTATCAGAAATACCAGGGTGAAAAGCTGGCCAAAAGGTTCAATGCGTTAAGTTACTATATGCTAACCAAGAGTATGGATAGTCACCACCTTGGAAGGGGTGTTTTTGAAGCAGAAGAAATGCTTGAACGGATAGTCTCAAAATGCCTGGTTATTGGCATTTCATCAGACCTGCTTTATCCTGTTTGCGAGCAGGAGTTTCTCGCCAAACACATTCCCGGGGCACAACTGGCCATCATTGATTCCTTTTATGGACATGATGGATTCCTACTGGAGGATGAAAAATTAAATGCATTGCTAATACCTTTTTTATCAAAATAAACAACAAAAACACATACAAATGGGATCAGAAAAGACACTGGTAATTGGGATGTTCGGATTCGGGGTAGTTGGGGAAGGTTTGTTTAAAGTGCTCAAGCAGACACCCTCTTTGAAGGCATCCATCAAAAAAGTATGCATCAAGAATACACATAAAAAAAGAAATGCACCGGCTGAGCTCTTCACTTCCAATCCAGACGACCTGCTTTATGATCCGGAGATCAATGTGATAGTGGAAGTGATCAATGATAGTTTAGTTGGCTATGAAATAGTGACAACCGCGTTGAACAATGGTAAAGACGTGGTCAGTGCCAGTAAAAAAATGCTGTCAGAACACCTACCTGAGCTGATTGACTTGCAGCAGAAAACAGGCAAATCACTGCTCTATGAAGCTTCGGCCTGTGCATCGATTCCGGTAATCAGAAACCTTGAAGAATACTACGATAACGACCTTTTGCATTCCATCAAAGCGATTGTCAATGGCTCCACCAATTTCATCCTCACCAAAATGTTTGAGGAAGAGTTGAACTTCAAGGAAGCTCTGCTACTCGCCCAGCAGCTTGGTTTTGCAGAATCAGATCCTACACTCGATATCGAAGGATTTGATGCAGCGAATAAATGGGTTTTACTACTTACGCACAGCTATGGCATCGATACCACCATCCAGGATATGCTGTTCAACGGCATCACGCAAATCACTCCGATTGATGCTGAAGTTGCCCAATCACGGAACCAGTCCATTAAACTGGTAGCACAGGCCAAAAAACTCCAGAGCGGCAAGGTAGCTTCCTTTTTGTTGCCGCAGTTTGTTGACCAGGCCGATCAGCTCTATTTCGTCAAAAACGAATACAATGGCGTTGTGATTGAAACAGGCTTTGCTGATAAACAATTTTTTTATGGCAAGGGTGCAGGCAGCTTCCCAACAGCATCTGCCGTACTGAGTGATATTGCGGCTTTGCGTTATGGATACCGTTATGAGTACAAAAAGCGCAATCAGCAA
>JBILSG010000294.1:0-3625 GCA_044372235.1 Chitinophagaceae bacterium | reverse complement strand
AATGAAGCCCGCCAGCGCATACAGAATATGGGAGTAGATAAAAAGTCAATTCATTTTGAATTGTATGGATAATTTAAATCTGGTTTGAAACACTTAAATAGATAATCTTATGAAAATAAAATGCTTATTGGTGGTTGGGATTTTTAGTACATCATTACTGCAGGCGCAATCCAAGATCAATGATAATTGGGCAGATTGGGCCAATTTCAAGAAATATGCAGAACAAAACAAAACGGTGCCTGCTCGGATTAAAGGTGAGAAGAGGGTGGTTTTCCTGGGGAATTCTATTTTTGAAGGCTGGATAAGACTCAGACCAGAGTTTTTTGCCGGAAAGCCTTATTATGACAGGGGGATAAGCGGACAAACAACACCGCAGATGCTGCTCAGGTTTTATGAGGATGTATTGGCATTGGATCCGGAAGTGATGGTACTGAAGGCAGGGATTAATGATATTGCGCAAAATTCCGGACCCTATAATCCATTGCAAACACTCAATAACATCAAGGCCATCGCGCAATTAGCCAGAGCCAATGGCATTAAAGTGATTCTATGTTCTGTACTTCCGGCCAGTGATTTTCGGTGGAGACCAGGTCTTGAGCCAGGAGACAAGGTAATTGCCTTGAATAGCGCAATCCGTGATTTTGCTAAGACAGAAGGCTTTTATTATTTGGATCTTTACAGCTCAGTAGTGGATGACAAAAAAGGTATGAAAGCAGAATATGCCAACGATGGTGTACATCCTACAGTAGAAGGATACAAAGTATTGGAGCCGCTTGTTGAAGATGCTATCCGGAAAGTAAAGAAATAGGCTAATCCCTATTTCTTTGGTCTGCTCCAGGGTCTGTTGAGCATTTTTGGAATGATGGTGTCGAACCTAACCTGTTGGTCTGGCGTGCACATGGTCCTCAGTCTGGAAAAATGACTGAATGTATGTTTGTCTGCTGCCATATTTTTTTGACTTATAGCAGTAAGCAGATTGGCAACAACCGAATCTTCCGGAGATTTGTCAAGCTGGCTGTATAAACTGTCTTTCAATATGCGGATTTCACCCCAAATGGGCTTCATCTCACTAAAATAATCTTCTTTCAGGGTTTTGAATGTGTCAATCTGGCTCTGTTCCAGACCCACCTCCTTATACCAGGCAGACACACGGTCTTCGGGCTTCTTTTTGTTTGACTTCTTATCAGCATTGAATCCGGTCAGAAAATACGCCAATACAATGTTACTGATCAGCAAAACCAGGACAATGAAAAGCATCCAACGGTATCTGGTTTGTGTCATAACTAAGGTGTTTCGTTGATTTCGTAAGGGTTGACATTATGCTGAACATATTCAGCGGCTATCGGCTGTCCAATATCTTCCATCGTCTGGTATTCCTGCATCTTTGAGTTTACAAGATATCCGTTGATAAAGAGGAAAACAAGTACAAAACAAATGGCAAAGGCAGGTCTGGTTACAAACCTGAATATGGCAATTTCAGGCCTGCTTTGTTCTTTCATGAGTCGAGCCTGAACCCTGGTAAACAGGAAAGGTTGTGGCTCAGCCCGCTGAATGTTTTCCAGGCTGTTTAAAATGTCTTCTGATGAAAAATTATGCTTCATGCGTATGAATACTGTTTAATAGATGCTTTACAGTGCAATTTATTGCGCTGCTATTCTAAGTTATAAAAGTTTTTTAATAATTCTTTCAGATTTGTCTTGGCACGATGTAACAAAGACTCTACAGCTGAAAGACTCGTTTTCATGACTTCTGCTACTTCCTGATAACTCAATCCCTCCACTTTGTTTAAGACAAATGCAGTTTGCTGGTTTTCAGGTAGTTGTCTGATGGCTTTGAATAAAATTGCGGATTTCTCCTTGTTGTCAAGCGTAACGCCCGGATGGTGAAAGTCCGGTAATTCCAGGGTCAGCTCGTTGTTATCACCTAAAATCGGACTTAAAAACCCAAATCTTTTCTTTCGCTTCTTCCTCCTTAAAAACTCAAGTGCTGTAGTAACCGCTACCCTGTAAACCCATGTTGAAAGTGCAGATTCTCCTTTAAACTGAGTAATTGACTCAAAAATTTTTACAAAAACATCCTGTGTGACGTCTTCAGCATCCTCCGTATTTTGTAAAAATCCGATTACAGTATTAAACACGAGTGATTGTCTTGTTTCAATCAATTCTCTGAACGCTATCGCATCCCCAGACTTTAACCTCGATATCAGTTCAATTTCATTCAAAAGCATTCAGATTGATAAGACGGGTAAAGTTATAAACTATTCATCATCAAAACCCCGTTATTTAGATGACTATAGATTTAAATAATTGTGCCGGTTTGAAATTCAGGCTACGTCAATTTTTTCAGTAAGTTTGAAAAAAAATCAGTCATGCCGAATTTTGAATGGAAGGGTGTTTTCCCCGCTTTGCTTACTCCTTTTACAGCCGATGATCAGGTTGATCTTATAATGTTCGAAAAGAATCTTGATGCCCAGGTGGAAGCCGGCATTCATGGAATCATCATTGCGGGTTCCCTTGGTGAAGCCAGCACATTGACTCTTGCTGAAAAAGAGTCACTTGTGAAATTTTCAGTTTTAAAGCTTGCTGGTAAAATTCCAGTAATCATGAATATTGCCGAAGGCGCAACACGTGAAGCTGTTCTTCAGGCAAAGCTTGCCAAAGAATGGGGTGCTGATGGTCTGATGCTACTCCCGCCAATGCGTTATAAGGCAGATGATAGAGAAACAGTTGAATTCTTCAAAGAAGTTGCTCGGAATACAGATTTGCCAATCATGATTTATAATAATCCTGTTGACTACAAAATTGATGTAACCCTTGATATGTTCCAGGAACTAACGGAGTTTCCACATATTAATGCTATCAAGGAGTCCACCCGGGATGTCACCAACATCACCAGATTGAAAAACAGGTTTGGAAACAGGTTTGCAATTCTGTGTGGGGTTGATCCGCTTACTGTTGAAGAACTTGCATTAGGGGCAGACGGACTAGTAGCAGGATTGGTTGATGCATTTCCTAAAGAAACCGTTGTCATGTATAATCTGGTAAAAGCAGGGAAAATGGATGAAGCTATTGCCATTTACAGGTGGTTCATGCCCCTGCTTGAGCTTGATATTCACCCCAAACTCGTACAATATATTAAGTTGGCTGCTGTACAGACCGGTATAGGTACAGAAAATGTGCGTGCGCCACGTCTCCCACTGGAAGGTGAAGAAAGAGAGCGTGTGCTGAAAGTGATCAATGATGGAATCGCTTCACGGCCAAAATTATAAACATGTATACAGACGTAACAATAGACCAGGTTAGTGAGGCTATGTCAAGATCTGCTGAGGCATTCAGCACTTATTCAAAGTTCAGGCTGAGTCAAAGGGCCACACTGATGAAAGCCATAGCCCGTGAAATTGAAGCACTGGGAGATGAGCTAATCTCGGTGACCATGCGGGAAACCAACCTTCCTGAAGCCAGGTTAAAGGGTGAAAGGGGCAGGACCATATTTCAATTAAACAGCTATGCAGAGGCATGTGAAAGGGGTGATTGGCTCGAAGCAAGAATCACAACTGCCATTCCTGATAAAGTACCACCAAGGCCGGATATCAGGAAAATGTTGGTACCGCTCGGACCAGTAGTTG
>JBILSG010000293.1:0-3627 GCA_044372235.1 Chitinophagaceae bacterium | reverse complement strand
GGTTGCAAGGGTGCCCCCAGGGAATGAAGGCACTTGATATACTCCCCATCTTTTCCGAGTTGCTTTAAAACCTGCTCACCTACCCTTGTCATAATATGCATGTTCACTACAACATAAGGGGAATCGGTAACCTGTATGCCAATCTTGGATAACGGTGAGCCAATTGGTCCCATGCAGAAGGGAATAACATACATGGTTCGCCCCTGCATAGCACCCCTGAAAAGTTCTTTCATTTTAACTTTCATTTCACGGGGATCCACCCAATTGTTAGTAGGACCAGCATCTTCTTTCCGTCTGCTGCAGATGAATGTCTTGTCTTCTACCCTCGCCACATCACTGGGATCAGAATTACAGGCAAAGCTGTTTGGCCATCTTTCCGCGTTCAATCTTTTGAATGTTCTATTATTTACAAGCAATTCACAAAGTTCATCGTATTCCTTTTTACTGCCGTTACACCAGTAAACCGTGTCAGGTAAACAAACCGCTGCCATTTCCGCTACAAACTTGTTCAGGTCTTCGTTTTGCGTCTTCACATTTTCAACTGTAATCATGGTTAGAATTTAAAAAACAAAAATACCACAATTTCAAACCGGGGCTGTTTTAGGATAATAAATAAGCAGAATAGTTACCATAAGTTTACTAAATCATTTTTTTTAGTAACTTCAGAACTCAAACTATGCCTTATTATGAATTTTTTCAGTGAAAAAAAAACTGCCATCAGCAAAGCATATTGGGTTATTGCCATCATAGTTGTAGCAGCAGTTGGTGTCACGCTGGTCATGCGGGATGAATCAGGATCAGAGCAGGAAGTACCCGATATAGTTGACTACAATTTTCACATCAGACCAATATTGTCTGACAGGTGTTTCAAGTGTCATGGTCCTGATGCGAACAAGCGTGAGGCAGGACTTAGACTGGATACAGAAGAAGGTGCATTTGCAGCATTAAAGGATAATCCTGGCAAGCATGTTATCATACCCGGAGACCCCCTGAATTCAGCACTTTATGCCAGATTGGTTTCAAGCGATACGTCTGAACTTATGCCTCCGCCTTCATCCAATCTGGCACTGACTAAAACAGAAATTGAGATCATCAGAAAATGGATAGAACAGGGAGCCAAATACAAAAAGCACTGGTCTTTCATAGCACCCCAGAGACCTGCAGTTCCAGCAGTGGATAAAGACCTGAACCCAAGGAATCCAATTGACAATTTTGTCTTTGCTAAAATGGAAGAAGTTGGATTAGCGCCTAATCCTGAAACGTCCAAGGAGGCACTTTTAAAGCGGGTTTCCATGGATATTACGGGCTTGCCTCCAACGATCGAACAGCAGGAAAAATTTCTGCAAGATAAATCTGCCGATGCCTATGAAAAAATAGTGGATGAACTATTATCTAGTAAACATTATGGTGAAAAAATGGCTATCCAGTGGATGGATGTGGCGAGGTATGCTGACAGTCATGGCTATCAGGATGATGGATACCGCACAATGTGGCCCTGGAGAGATTGGGTGATTCATGCCTTTAACAGCAATTATTCATTTGCGCAATTCCTCACCTGGCAGCTTGCGGGAGACCTTTTACCCAACCCCACAAAAGAACAGATGCTTGCCACGGGGTTCAACAGGAACCATAAAATTACCCAGGAAGGAGGTGTAATCGATGAGGAATACAGAATTGAATACGTAACAGACAGAACCAACACGGTAGGAAAAGCATTCATGGCCATAACACTCGAGTGCTCCAAATGCCACGACCACAAATATGACCCGGTTTCACAGAAAGAATATTACAATATGTTTGCTTTCTTTGATAAGGTTCCTGAAAAAGGACTTGTGGGAGATATTGGACTCGCCTCACCAGGTGATCCGCCCAATATGCGTATCAGCTCAGCAGACATCAGCTCCATGATGCATTACATCAACAAAAAAGATACCGCTGATGTGGTTGTAATGATCATGAAAGACAGTGCTGATATCCGTCCCACTCGTATCCTGAGAAGAGGGAATTATGATCAGCCCGCAGATACAGTTGAGATGGCTACACCTGCTGCTATCCTTCCCTTCAGTACGTCCAAATACGCAAAAAACAGATTAGGACTGGCACAATGGATGCTGGACCCGGCCAATCCACTTACTGCAAGGGTCTATGTAAACAGAATATGGAATGAAATTTTTGGCAGAGGGCTGGTTAAAACAGTGGGAGATTTTGGTATGCAGGGAGAACTGCCTTCACACCCGGAGTTGCTTGACTGGTTATCAGTTGAATTCCGTGAAAGTGGCTGGGATATAAAAAAGTTAATCCGGATGATTGTCACTTCAACAACCTACAGACAATCCATTACAAGAAGTGAAAAGAAATTGCAACAAGACCCGGATAATAAATACTACAGTTATTTCCCAAGAATGCGCCTGACAGCAGAACTGCAAAGAGACCTGCTTCTCAGTGCTTCAGGAATTCTTAATCCGGAAATTGGTGGTCCGAGTGTAAAGCCTTACCAGCCCAAAGGTGTGTGGGAATCTACCACCTCGGGCAGGGGTGAACTTGCCAGGTATATTCAGGATAAAGGTGATAAACTTTACCGCCGCGGGTTGTATAATTTTATCAAAAGAACGGCACCACCACCTGCACTGCTGATCATGGATGCAAGCACAAGAGACCAGTGTGAAGTTACACGTTCAAGAACCAACACACCACTTCAGGCACTGGTGCTCATGAATGATCCTCAATTGCTTGAAGCAGCAAGGGTGCTTGCACAACGCAGCATGAATATGAACCTAGCGGAGAATACAATCCTGGAAAGAGTATTCAGACTGGTAGTTTGCAGAAAGCCTACTGACAAGGAACTAAAAATGTTAGATCAGTATTATCAACAACAAAAGGCAAGGTTTGAAAAGGAAAAAAGCAAGGCCTCAGCCTTTCTAAAGTCAGGTGAATTTGAACAAATAAGTACAAAAGATTTAGCCGGCACAGCAGCATTGATGCAGGTGAATCAAATGTTATTTAATCTTGATGAAACAACTGTAAAATAACGTCATGGAAAATCAGGAAAAAGAATTCAGGCTGAATGTAACCCGCAGACATTTCTTAACCAGTGCAGGTTTGGGTATTGGAAGTGCAGCCCTCGGAACAATGCTTTTCAAAGACCAGTTGTTTAGCTCAGACCAACAGTCTGCCATACCACTTGGTTTAGCTCAATTTGCGCCAAAAGCCAAACGCATTATATATCTCTTTCAAAACGGTGCCCCCTCCCAGCTGGAAACTTTTGATTACAAGCCCTTGCTGAACAAAATGCATGGTGAAGAACTGCCGGCTTCCATCCGAAAGGGACAACGACTCACAGGCATGACAGCCAATCAGGAAAAATTTCCATTGGTAGGATCGTCATTTGGTTTTTCACAACACGGACAGTCGGGTGCATGGGTTTCTGAATTGTTTCCCAATATGGCTTCTGTTGTAGATGATCTTTGCATCATCAAAACCATGAATACCGAGGCTATCAATCATGATCCGGCCTTAACCTTTTTTCAAACAGGTGCCCAACAGGGTAACAGACCCAGTATGGGAGCCTGGATGAGCTACGGACTCGGCAGTGAAAATGCCAACCTCCCCTCATACACGGTTTTATTG
>JBILSG010000292.1:0-3629 GCA_044372235.1 Chitinophagaceae bacterium | reverse complement strand
TTTGGAGAATAAACGCTAAAATCCTAAACAATTTCGTTCCTTTTGTGTTTTATTCTTCCAAAGGATACAGAAGATGAAGAATGAACGCGTTTCAGTTTACCGTGCAGAGCATTTTAACGCGGCACACCGGCTAAATAATCCGGATTGGGATCAGGATACCAACACCCGGGTTTTTGGGAAATGTAACCTTCCCCATTATCACGGACATAATTACGAGCTTATCGTTAAAGTAACCGGAGAAGTTGATCCGTTAACCGGATATGTGGTGGATATGAAGGTGCTGTCTGATATCATTGCAGATAAAATACTCGAGCGATTTGACCACAGGAATCTGAATGAGGACGTATTAGAGTTTAAGACAATTAATCCAACAGCAGAGAATATAGCGATAGTCATTTACAGGATATTAAGGCCGGAAATCGCCGAACATTTTGATCTGCAAATACGTTTGTATGAGACACCCAGGAATTTTGTAGAATATCCTGCAAACTAATTTTTCCAATTTACACACATGGCATATATCAAGGTTGAGCAGTTTGAAGATAAAATAACTTCAGGGTTAATAGAGAATTACAGGGAATCCATTTCACTGTTGGGTGAAGATCCGGAGCGTGAAGGTTTATTGAAGACACCGGAAAGGGTTGCGAAATCCATGCAATACCTTACACAGGGTTATCAGATAGACCCTAAGGCGATACTGGCATCTGCTAAATTTCACGAAGATGTGAGCGAGATGATCATCGTGAAAGATATCGAATTATACAGCCTTTGTGAGCACCACATGTTGCCATTTTTCGGCAAAGCCCATGTTGCATATATTCCCAATGGCTATATTACAGGATTGAGTAAAATAGCAAGGGTTGTAGATACGTATAGCCGTCGTTTGCAAGTTCAGGAAAGGCTTACAACCCAGATTCTCAATGCCATAAAGGAAACCCTTGATCCATTGGGTGTGGCAGTTGTAATTGAAGCTTCGCACCTGTGTATGATGATGCGCGGTGTGCAGAAACAAAATTCTGTAACCACTACATCTGCATTCTGGGGTGAGTTTGAGCGCAATGAGTCCAGAAGTGAGTTCATCCGCCTCATTGGGTCTAAGCTGCATTAAATTAATCATTTCGGGGTATGTTTTTAGGTGAATTTACTTTGAGAAAATCACCCGATTGCATTAGTTTTGCCGTACAAGAGGATATATGATACAGGCGTATGTTTTTCCGGGACAAGGGTCCCAGTTTCCAGGAATGGGTAAGAGTCACTATGATGGCAATGCTTTTGCAAGCAGGTTTTTTGAGCAGGCCAATGAAATATTGGGTTTCAGGATATCAGATATCATGTTTAATGGATCTGAAGAAGATTTGAAACAGACAAGTGTAACGCAACCAGCTATTTTTGTTCATTCAGTTATTGCCTATAAAATGATTGAAGGTGCAACACCCCACATGGTTGCAGGTCATTCTCTGGGAGAGTTTTCTGCACTTGTAGTAAATGGAACTTTACCTTTTGAGGATGCCTTGAAATTGGTCAGCATCAGGGCCAATGCCATGCAAAAAGCCTGTGAAGCAAATCCATCTGCCATGGCAGCTGTTTTGGCCCTTGCGGATGATGTAGCAGAAAAAATATGCATAGAAATCACCAGTGAAACAGGAGAAGTTGTTGTTCCGGCAAATTATAATTGTCCCGGACAGCTTGTTATCAGTGGCTCCAACGCTGGCATTGACATAGCCTGTGAACGCATGAAGGCAGCAGGAGCTAAGAGGGCGATTAAACTACCGGTTGGTGGTGCATTTCATTCTCCCCTGATGGAGCCTGCACGACAGGAGCTTGCAGATGCCATTATGGCCACTAAATTTCATAAACCATCCTGTCCGGTTTATCAGAATGTCACTGCAAGGCCTGTGACTGATCCCGATAATATTAAACAAAACCTGATTGATCAATTGACGGGTCCGGTCAGGTGGACACAAACCATTGAAGCCATGATTGCTGATGGAGCGAGCAGCTTCACGGAGGTTGGTCCGGGTAAAGTGTTGCAGGGACTCATTGGTAAAATCAACAAGGAGATACCTGTTGAATCATTCAACTGACGGAGTGCTTTTTCATAAATGCTATGCCTGAGCTGCCGGTCCGCCGAACTGAAAGGGTATCTGCACCTCTTCGAAATCTCTTATAGCACCATTTGCATCCTCAAATCTTTGAATGTTATCTGCCAGTGCATTCAATAACCTTTTTGCATGCTGAGGAGTTAGTACAATCCTGGATTTAACCTTGCTTTTGGGAGTTCCAGGCATTACATTCACAAAGTCTACTACAAATTCTGCGTGACTATGCGTGATAATTGCAAGGTTAGCATACTGACCTTCTGCCACTTCTTCAGATATCTCCAGGTTGAGTTGATTTTGTTGTTGTTCGCTCATGTTTCGCTTTGTAACAAAGATAGTATTTCATTTCTTTAATTGTCCCGGTTGACTTGCCAGCTTAATTGAATCCGCCATTCGTGTTTTAATCCGGCATCCCTGATGTCGGTAATCCATTTAGCAGCAATCAGCATTGTTTTTTTCCACTTCCAGTTTATAATTGCATAAATCCTGTTTCCTGCAGTGTAAAAGGCGGGTATCGTGTGGTATGCGGGAACATCCCGTTCGTAGGCATAAATTCTTGAGTTGTATCCTTCTGTATCAAAAAGTGTATACCGTACACTCAAAGAAAATGGTTTCATGGCCGGTTTGTAAATCAATTCTACATAACTGAGGCTACCTTTTTCCAACTTTTGGATTTCAAGTTTCAGAAAAGATAATTCATGTCTGATGCGCATCGTTACTGATTCCAGGGGAGTGAAGGAAAGGTGGACCCTGACGCGGGTTAAATTATTTTTGACAAGTGTTCCATTGACCTGATTGCTTCCTGTTGCATTCATCCAGCGGACACTTTGTTGCCATCTGATGAGCCACTCTGCTTTTTTGTTGGGTTTCCAGATATACTGCATAGAAGATACTTTGCCATGTGATGGCGCATCAGCCAGTGCCTTTACCCAGGGGTGGTTAAAAATATCAAAATTGGCTTCAAAACGCTGACCGGGCTTTGGTGAAAAATTCATGTTGAAATAAAATCCCTTTTCATTGCCCGCTTGGCCAGACTGACTGAAGCAGCCGGATTGCCAGGCCTGATAGGGGGCCGACATATTTCTGTAGAGCATTGAAATTTCAATCCTGTTATCCAGACTTCTTATCCATCCGGCAGTAAATGCAGTTTTCATTTGTTTATCCACTCCCCATTCTGTAAAAAGCAATCCCCTTTGCGTAATCAATACGCCGTCTAAACTCATGTTTAGATAGCTTTTCCCTTTTTGTTCAAACAGGTTGTAGGGCAAATCCCTTTTTGCAATGTTGTGGTCAAATTGAAAATGAACAGCATTGAATGCGAGTTTGAGATTATCGGTATTGAATCCGATTTTACCTCCCCATCCGGTTTGTGTGACCGACCTTTTGTTTTCAAGTTCTGAGTTTGTGCGGTGCAGGCCAGAAATCAGAAAAGATGAAATCTTCACAGTACCGGAAACCGTATCACGGTTTGTGTTGGCATCAATCGGGTGATGACTAACAAAGAGCGCAGCCTCCCATTTGTTTTTTGCA
>JBILSG010000291.1:0-3635 GCA_044372235.1 Chitinophagaceae bacterium | reverse complement strand
GCGGCAATGACGCGCTCATGAAATGCCTGTTTATTGATACCAAGAATCTGACAGATGCCCGCAGTATCAAGCCCCCGTAAAAGGTTAGGCTGTACCATCAGGTCATAAGTTTTGGTATTTTCAAGGATAGACTTCCCATTCCTGTCAAAAATTATTCCCCGCTCAGGATAAATGATGCTTTTACTTACTGCATTATCCATAGCAAGCAGGTCATACCTTGAAGATCCAAGCTGAAGAAATATGAGTCTTACAGCCAAAATCAAAAAAGAAGTCGCAATAATAATTCGGATTACATTTTGTCTTGACTGATAAATTACAGGCATAAATGCATGGGGTTACCTGCAAATTTACTGATTTGAATGGTTAACGGTTTCTTGAATTTCTTTTAATAAACAAATCAATAATAATAATAAGGAAAATGCTGACAACTGAGGTAGCAGAAAGCTTTCCAAGGAAATAAACAAAATCACCAAACTGCATCCACTCCAGGAGAATAAGGTAAAAATGATGAACAAATGTCATCGTAAAAAGGTAAATACCGTAAGTAAACAAACCCATGGTTTTACGATCAGGCTCCTCTGAACCCCATTCAGTCTGCTCCTTTGGCAACAACAGGTTTATCAGGAATGGCCTCAGAAATCCTATCAATACACATGATGCAGCATGTAAACCCGGAGTAATAAAGAAAAAATCTGCCAACATTCCTGTTGCAAAAGAAATCAACAACAAGGGTGCTCTGCTGATCCGGAATGGCAACCAAAGTATAAATACAAAATAAATATAGGGAACAATAAACTGATGTAATGGCGGTATTCTGTTCAAAAACAACACCTGAAAGGCAAGCAAAAGAATAAAACGGACAATATGTTTAATCCCCAATGTCATTCCCTGATAATGGTTTTATTGATCTGGTCAATCTCATTTTGCAGCCTGTTTTTCACAACAAAAGCGTGCTGAACAGTATTAAAATCAACTGAAGACCTTACCCACAACAGATATGTATTGGTCTCCTGGTCTTTCTCTACCCTGTCTACAACACCAATCGTATACCCAGGTGGAAACTTATCAGAATATGGACTGGTTACAACAGTATCTCCTTTACTGACTTCAACGGTTGTAGGAATTTTTCTAAGGTTAAGCAATCCGGGATCCTTGCCATCCCAGGATATCTCACCTAAACCACTTCCCTTTTTTAAAACGGCAATGACTTTGGATTGACGGTGTAATAAGCTCATTACGGTAGACATGTTTGCACCTGCACTAACTACTGTTCCGATGATTCCATCAGGAGCAACAACTGCCAGGTTAGGCTCAATACCCTGCTCCCTGCCACGGTGAATGATCATATAATTTTGCTGAAGAAAAACAGAATTTGAAATAATCCTTGCCGGCAAAAACTGAAACTGCCCACCCACTGAAGTACTGTCTATCCGGAATGTTTTTGAAACAATTGTTACCCCTGTATCTGGCAAAATATTTCCGGAAGGCAATTGGGATAATAACCGGGCATTCTGCTCGCGCAAACTGTTATTTTCAGACTGCAGTGATAAATATGATTCTACTTTGTCTGTATTTCTGTATACAGCACCTGCAATGTCGCTTGCAACCATATTTAATGCAGACTCATGAAATCTGTTGAAACTGAACAGAGAATAAATGGAAACCGACTGTAAAGTCAGAAACAGAATAAAGACTGAGTTTCTGAGCAGAAAAAGGTAAATATTGCGCATGGAGTTACATCCTCCTGTTTATACTATTCCAATCATCTCATGATGAATGGGAAATGCTGATAATTCTTGAGTGCCAATCCTGTTCCCCTAACAACGCTCTTCAAGGGATCTTCTGCAATATGAACCGGTAACTTGATTTTTTGAGCAAGCCGTTTGTCCAATCCCCTAAGCAGGGCTCCACCACCAGTAAGGTATAATCCTCGGCGGTAAATATCCGCAGCCAACTCAGGTGGTGTGGTTTCCAGTGCTTTCAGGATAGCTTCCTCAATTTTAAAAATTGACTTATCTAAAGCCTCAGCAATCTCCTGATAACTTACCATGATTTGCTTAGGAATACCTGTTACCAGGTCTCTTCCATTTACCGGCATATCGTCAGGTGGATTATCCAAATCCTTCATGGCGGCACCAATGGTAATTTTAATTTGCTCAGCTGTTCTCTCACCAATCAGAAGGCTATGATATCGCCTCAATGCTTCCATGATATCTGCAGTGAATTCATCTCCTGCAATACGAATGGATTGATCACATACGATACCAGCCAAAGCAATTACGGTAATACCGGTTGTTCCACCCCCGATATCAATAATCATATTTCCAATTGGTTCAGCTACATCAATACCAATACCCAAAGCAGCAGCCATAGGTTCATGGATCAGGTAAACTTCCTTGGCTCCAGCTTGCTCAGCACTATCCCTAACAGCTCTTTTCTCAACTTCAGTAATACTTGATGGGATACAAATCATCATCCTCCAGCTTGGCGGAAACAAAGGCTTTTTGGGATAGATCAGCTTAATCATTTCCCTTATCATAAGTTCTGCAGCGTTGAAATCTGCAATTACGCCATCTTTCAAAGGTCTGACAGTCCGGATACTTTCATGCGTTTTTTCGTGCATCAACAAGGCCTTCTTACCCACAGCCAGCAAGTGCTTTGGATTGTTCCGGTCAAGCGCCACGATGGAAGGCTCATTCACCACAATCTCTTCATCATGTATTATCAATGTATTGGCTGTTCCAAGGTCAATCGCAATATCCTGGGTAAACCAAGTAAATAGTCCCATCCTTTCTTAAATTTACTATCCTACAAAGTTGACATAAATAACCCAATAAACAATCATGAATTTTACAGTGGTCAATTCATGAATTCATAGCCAATATCTTTTCTGAAATTCATCCCCTCAAAAGAAATAGAATCAATGCTCTCCAAAGCACTTGCAACGGCATCCTGAACAGAATATCCCATGGATGTTACGGCAGCTACCCTACCTCCATTTGTCAACAACTGTCCATTTACTTCCTTAATCCCTGCCTGAAAAACCATCAGATTGGTGCCGGATAAATCCGCCATGCCACTAATTATTTTTCCCCGTTCAAAATCACCGGGATAACCTCCGCTTACCAATACAACCGTTGTGGCAGTTCTCTCATCCATCAAAACAGGTGTTTGTCCAAGCTCCCCAGCAGACATATCCAGGAACAGCTGAACCAGGTCAGACTGGAGCCTTGGCATAACCACCTCGGTTTCAGGATCACCCATCCTGCAGTTATATTCTATCACATAGGGTTCTCCGGCAACATTGATCAGTCCGAAAAAAACAAACCCGTTGTAAACGATTTTTTCAGCAGAGAGCCCATCGATAGTGGGTTTCACAACTTTATCAATAACCTTTTGCCTGAAATCACCTGTATAAAAAGGAACTGGACTGATTGCACCCATACCACCGGTATTCGGACCTGTATCGCCCTCGCCGATTCTCTTGTAATCCTTGGCTTCTGGGAGCAGAACATAAGAACTGCCATCCGTAAGCGCAAATGCACTCATTTCAATACCATCCAAAAACTCTTCTACAACCACTTTTTCACTGGCCGAACCGAATCTCGCTTGCAATAGCATCTCTTCGAATGTGA
>JBILSG010000290.1:0-3639 GCA_044372235.1 Chitinophagaceae bacterium | reverse complement strand
CAAGCAAAACATAGCAGAACTGTCTGCCATGAATCTCAATCAGCTGCAGGACTGGTTCTGTGATATTGAAAAGCGGCTCGATAAAAAACAAAACCTGATCGCAAAGGATATCCTGAAAGAAATCAGGACAAGACTAGGATTTTTACTGGATGTTGGATTGGGTTATCTCTCACTCGGCAGGCCAACCAGAACCCTCAGTGGGGGAGAGTCTCAACGGATAAGGCTTGCTACACAAATTGGTTCTCAGCTGCAAGGAATCACGTATATCCTGGATGAGCCTTCAATCGGTTTACACCAGCGGGATAATCAACAGCTTATTGGTGCATTACAGCGGCTGCGCGACATAGGCAACAGTGTGCTGGTGGTGGAACATGACAAAGACATCATGCTTGCTGCAGATCACCTGATTGATGTTGGACCCAAAGCTGGTATTCATGGCGGAAGAATCGTTGCACAGGGCACACCTGCTGAAGTTTGCCAGTCCCCTTCAGAAACAGCTTTGTACCTCAACAACAGGAAGCGCATTGAGCTCCCCGCAGAAATCAGGCAGGGAAATGGCAACTTCCTGGAACTGAAAGGAGCTTCGGGCAATAACCTCAAGAATGCAGATATCACCATTCCACTCGGCACACTGGTATTGGTAACCGGTGTCAGTGGCAGCGGAAAATCAACCCTTATCGCTGAGACACTTTACCCCTTACTCAGTCAGCATTGCTTTGGCTCCAAACAGGATCCCATGCCCTATAAAAGTGTGAGCGGACTGGAACATATTGATAAGGTCATTGAAATCGATCAGTCTCCTATCGGCCGCACACCCCGCAGCAATCCGGCCACCTACTGTAATTTTTTTACAGATATCCGTCAGTTGTTTGCCGCAGTGCCGGAAGCCAAAATCAGGGGTTACAATGCAGGCCGTTTTTCTTTCAATGTAAAAGCTGGCAGGTGCGACATGTGTGAAGGCGGCGGACTGCGGGTGATAGAAATGAATTTTCTGCCGGATGTTTATGTGCATTGTGAAAAATGCAATGGCAGGCGCTACAACCGGGAAACACTGGAGATCAGGTATAAGGGGAAGTCCATCAGCGATGTATTGGATATGACGGTGGATGAATCAGTGGAATTCTTCCAGCATATTCCTTACCTGTACAGAAAAGTGAAAGTATTGCAGGAAGTGGGGTTGGGATATATTACACTCGGACAATCGGCTGTAACACTCAGCGGTGGTGAAGCGCAGCGGGTCAAGCTTGCAACAGAGCTTTCCAAACGCGATACCGGAAAAACATTTTATATTCTCGATGAGCCCACCACGGGTCTCCATTTCCAGGATATCAACTTGCTGCTTTCAGTGCTCAATAAACTTGTAAACAGGGGGAATACCGTTTTGGTTATTGAGCATAACCTGGATATGATCAAAGTGGCGGACCATATCATTGACCTGGGTCCGGAAGGTGGTGATGGTGGAGGAACAGTTTTATACCAGGGCCCGCCCAATGGGCTCACAAAGCTTAAACATAGCCATACCGGCAGATTTTTGAAGCTCGAAATGCAATAAAAAAAGAGCCCCGGCGCAAAGCGCCGGGACTTCTTTTTCGCAGGTAGAGTGTAACAATCAGCACTCCTGCTTTCGTTGGGTACAGAGCCTATTAAAATCTTACTACGGGGCATTTTACATCTCCCCACTTGCCTGATCGTCCATATTCGCTATCAGAACCTAACCTGATGCTGAGTTTTATGGATGATGAATAGTATGCGTCATTATTTGAAGGTGTTCCTCTTTTGGAGCCGATACCATATCCGGCTCTGTAGTTGCCGCCATTGGCAAAGGCTGTTTTGTTGGCCATCTGTATGGCTACCTCAGCCTCTTTGCTGGTCTGACCAAAGTGTTCGTAGAAATCTTCATTGCTGATGTAATTGGTACTTACATCATCTATATAGTCTGTGAAGGTTTTGCGGTTCAGTATTTCCATGGATACCGCAACATTTTCATTCACAAAATATTTGACACCAAATCCAAATGGAATGTTGACCTGTGTTAATGCGTATTCTTTGCGGTCAGGATACTTAGCCATACCCTGTCCTTCTGTTTTTAAAGGTTTCAGTGGCACCCATACCTTGCTGCCATCGGCCTGTTCATATTGCGCTTTGGGATTGAAATGGAAGACGCCAATGCCTATGATGCCATAAGGTCGGAGCCGGTGCATCACATCTTCGGGTTCATATTCAAATAGTGCTGTAGGGTATATTTCAGCTCCGAGAAAGACCTCTTCAACATTAGACCGGAAATGCTGGTTGCGTGCTTTTCTGGCTTCCTCCCATCCACCTTTGCCGGCAATGAGACTGTCTGCACCCTCCAGCTTCCCAATATTTAGGGATAGCCTGAAGTTGATAAATTCATTGGGCCTGTAGAGCAGGTTAGCTCCACCCATGAATCTTGTCAGAGAAACCATATTGTCTTTGAGAAAGCCGGCACCTTTGCCGCTGTTACCGCCGAGGTCTCCTAAAAAATTGGAAGGGCCATAGGAGAAGGCAAATTCAAATTGTGACTGGGCCTTAATGTCAACTATGCCAGTGTAAAACAGCATGAGCATGACAATGAAGTACCTGCACGGGTTGTACAGATTGGTTTTCATTTGGATACGGTTTAGGATAGGGTGTCTTGCGACGCTTTCTTAACGAACTGTTAATGCAAATAGTATGTTAAAGCGCAAAAAATTATAATAAACCGTTAAAGTATGGATTTGTAGTGCGTATTTCTACGTAGTTCGAATCATTTTGATATGTGGAATATCGTCCTCTAGGTAGGTATCACTGCATTGTTCAAAGCCGAGGTCTTCGTAAAACTTTTTCAGGTATTGCTGTGCCCCAATTTTAATGGGTTGTGGTCCGTATAAAGTAATGCTTGCCACTATGGCTTCCTGCATCAACAGTTTGCCTGCTCCCATCCCCCGGTGTCTGGGGGAGCCTACCACACGGCCTATGGAAGGTTCTTTGTAGGCTACTCCGGGTGGCAGTATTCGCACTGAAACGATAAGCTCATCCTGAAGCCTGCCCTGCAGGTGATGCGCTTGCTGGTCCCTGTCGTCCATATCCAGGAAAATACATTGTTGTTCAACTACGAATACTTCACTCCGGAGCCGGAGGATATCGTAGAGTTCAAAAGGGGTTAATTCCGAAAAGGGTTTGAGCGACCAGCAAATGCCATTCATACAACTGCTTTGGATGATTTACTGCAAATTTAAGCCGCTTTCTGTCCACTTGAAATGATTTAATTTTGACGCACAATCGCATACCAAAGTACCATATTATCCAATCCAATAGAATACCTCAAAGGTGTTGGTCCCCTGAGGGCTGATATGCTCAAAAAGGAACTGGAGATATTCACCTTTGAAGACCTGCTTAATCATTTTCCACTCCGGCATCTCGACCGCACCAAAGTGCAGCTGATCGGGCAGGTTTCTCCTGCCATGGATATGGTTCAGGTTAAAGGAATTTTATTGTCTGTGGAGTTGATCGGTGAACGTCGTGCAAAGCGCCTGGTGGCCCAGCTTAGAGACCCTTCCGGTATCATTGAACTGACCTGGTTTCAGGGCATCAACTGGGTGCAAAAGTCGCTTGTAATCGGTCAGCCATACCTTGCTT
>JBILSG010000289.1:0-3643 GCA_044372235.1 Chitinophagaceae bacterium | reverse complement strand
ATTTTGTCTGTTCAGGACAACACTGCCTTTTTTGAAGGCTTCGTCAAGTTGATGGTCGGTCATGAAACCGATGAAGTTATCCCGCTCCAATTCATCACGCAGGTGTTTGATACAACGTATAATACCAGGTACGGAGATTACTGTTCTCCTGTTCAGTCCCTCTGCAGTAACAACACCCATTTCAATGGTGCCAAAACCAATACTAATCATGAGAAAATTCTCTTCAGTAGCATTGTATTCTTTTTTAAGTCCGATTACACAGGCCGCAAGTTCAGGAATGATATCAAACTGAGATACTTCCACAACTTTTCTCTCAACAATACCGTCTCTTTTAAATACGGATGTATCATATTCCACCACAAAATTTTTATTCATCAGGTATTTCTCTGCAAGAGGCCTGAACATGTTGTAAGTAGAAAAGGGGAAACCAAGTGTAAGGTTCACTTTTTCAGAGTAGTTATTGGCAGAAAGCAGTAGCGCAGCATTGAAGAGGATTTTGTAATCCAGCTCTTCAGGGCTTGCGTTAACAATTCTGTGAGGGTTTCTTCCCAGGTTTTTACAGGCGTCGCCAACGAGGTACCAGTTATCTTCATGCTTGATTCTGATGCCGTGTAATAATGAACTGGCTGAAACAGGGTTCCTTCCAAAAGAAGATTCAAGTAAACTGGTGAAACCGGTTATTTTCATGACGCATGTTTTAATTGAAAAGGTCAAATTTCGTTAGATAAAGGTATCCTGTTGAGGTTAATTATAAGATTTTAAGTATAATTACTGACATTGATATACGAGTAATCCACATAAATACGAATAAAATGTAAATTTATTTCATTTTTAGATAACTTTTGTGTTTTTTGTTTGATTTAATCATTCATATACCCTTGTGGGTATAATTTGACTCGTTTGGATGTCTTTTTGAAATTGTAACCCTTTCGTTTGCCTGCCAATTATTTTCTATGGACAACACTGTAAGATCCCTATAGCCTGCGTTAACCTGAAAAAGCCAGTATTGACCATAAAAATAGATTCCAGTTATTACACCGGAAACACCATTTGTACTTTCTTTTTCAATAATCAGGTTTTCCGGACGAATCCATTTGGGAAGGGTATCTTCTATTCCAAGCTTCCTAGCCATCTCCTCTTCCCCCGGAAGTAACGGGTTATTGAGTCCGGTCAGTGAAGCAGTATAGCTGTTAACCGGCTGGTTATAAACCATTTGCGGGGTATCTTTTTGAATAATTCTTCCTTTTTGCATGATGATTACCCTTTCAGCCCATGGCAATACATCTTCAGGGTGATGTGAAACCATGACGCAGGTCAGGTGCAGGCTTGTACTTATTTCCTGAAGTACTTCCCGCACAATTAACTTATTAACCATATCCAGGTTGCTGAATGGTTCATCCAACAAAAGCAGGTCGGGATTCCCGAGTAGCAATCTCGCCAAAGCAATCCGCTGGCGTTCACCACCTGAAATTTCATGGGTTTTGCGTTGGAGCAGGTGGCTGATCCTGCACAATTCAATGATATTGTTACAGGCATCTGCATCCAGTTTTGCCGTCATTTCCAGGAGTTCAATGACCCGGTAGTTGTTGCGTAGTTCAAAATGCTGGGAGAGGTAGGCTATCTTCGGGTGACCGGGAATCAGCTGTTCAGCTGGATTTTCCAGTTTCTTTCCTTGCAGACGAACCTCACCTGATGAAGGAGCGATAAGTCCTGCCATAATTTTTAACAGCGTGCTTTTTCCGGAACCCGTCTCACCCATGATAGCCAACCTGGATCCAGACAGAATTTCCAGTGAAGTGTCTGCCAGCAACACCCTGTCTCCTGCTATTTTACTGATATTTTGCGCATTCAGCAGCTCCATATATGGCAAAGGTAACCTCAAGGTGCTGACTATTGTCAGTTAATTCAGTAAATTGAAAGCCTAAAAGTGAATCATGAAAAAATTACTCCTGTTATGCCTGGGCTATTGTTTTGTTCTGAACGCCACCGCACAACAAAAAATGGATGATAAAGCTTTACAATCCATGAAGACCAGCCTTAACGCTTCGATGGATAAATATGCCAAGGACATCCAAGTGATGGTGGATCAGATTTTCAGCTATTCAGAGCTGGGTTTTCAGGAGTGGGAGACCTCTAAATTCATTATTTCTGTACTGGAGAAAAACGGTTTTACCGTCGAAAAGGGCATTTCAGGAGTGCCAACCGCCTGGATGGCCAAATGGGGCAATGGATCTCCGGTGATTGCACTGGGGAGTGATATTGATTGTATCCCCAAGGCATCCCAGAAACCTGGTGTGGCATTCAGGGCACCCATTGTTGATGGTGCACCCGGACATGGAGAAGGGCATAATTCTGGTCAGGCTGTCATTATCTATGCAGCCATAGCCATGAAGGAGATGATGGAAAAACAAAAAATACCTGGTACCCTCATGATTTGGCCTGGCGTGGCAGAAGAACTGGTGGGAACGAAAGCCTGGTATATCCGCGATGGTTACTTTAAAAATGTGGATGCCTGCATATTTACCCATGTTAGCGGTGATTTTACCTGCGATTATGGTGATAATGGTGGAAACGGACTGGTTAGCGTGCGCTTTGATTTTGAAGGCGATGCAGCCCATGCGGCAGGCGCTCCCTGGAGGGGTAAGAGTGCCCTGGATGCCGTTGAACTCATGAACGTGGGATGGAATTATAAACGTGAGCACCTCAAGCCAACTAACAGGTCTCACTATGTTGTTGTGGATGGTGGAGACCAGCCTAATGTGGTGCCTTCAAAGGCAAGTGTATGGTATTATTTCAGGGAACGCACCTATGAAGATATCAAAGCCAATTATGAATCTGGTATCCAGATTGCGAAAGGTGCAGCCATGATGACCAACACCAACGTATCCTATCAGATTCTGGGAACCGCCTGGCCAGGGCATTTTAACAAGCCACTTGCTGAAGCCATGTATTCCAACATCAAAAAAGTAGGTATGCCTGCCTGGGATGATAAGGACCAGACCATGGCCCGGGCTGTACAACAGCTGGTAGAGGCGCCCAAAAAAGACAACCAAGGTAAACCCATAGACGGACTGCGCACAAAGCCTGATTCCATCAAGGGCTCAGTTGCTTTCTCCTGGGGTGGTGGTTCTGATGATATTGCGGATATCTCCTGGAATATACCAACCGTGGTGCTGCGTTTCCCTGCAAACATTCCGGGAACCAAAGGCCACCACTGGGCTGATGCCATCGCCATGGCAACACCCATTGCCCACAAAGGATCACTGGCAGGGGCAAAAGCAACAGCCATGACACTTTTAGATTGTTTCACCAATCCGACTGTTATCACAGAAGCCAAAAAATACTTTAAGGAAGTGCAAACAAAAGATGTTCAGTATAAGCCGTTTATCACAGAAAAAGATCCACCTGCTATACACCTGAACAAGGGCATCATGGATCAATACAAGGATCAACTTAAAAAATACCATTACGATCCTTCAAAGTATGGCACATACCTTGAACAACTTGGTATAACCTATCCTACCATCAACAAATAGTGAACGAACAAATTGAAACCCATGAACAATAAATTCAACAGAAGAAATTTCCTTGGAGCAGCCTCCCTATCAACAGGTGCATTGGCGCTGTCATCTTTTTCGGGCGA
>JBILSG010000288.1:0-3644 GCA_044372235.1 Chitinophagaceae bacterium | reverse complement strand
AAGTTTGTCAACATCAAAGGAGCAGAAGCCATAGATCTTGCGAATAGCAGAGGGATGGGCATTGGTACAACATCCGTTTCGATATCAGCCTATCCAAATCCAACCAGCGGAAAGTTAACCGTGCAGTTTCCTGCATCAGCGCCGCAAGGCAAGTTGGAAGTGTATAACAAGGATGGACAGCTCGTTCAGACACTGAAAGTGCCTACCCGAGCACAATCCATCCCCATCGACCTGAGTACCAAAGCCAAAGGGCTTTACCTGATCAGGTATTATGCTGGGCAGCAGATGAAGAGCTTTAAAGTGGTGGTGAAATAAGGGAGAAAGGAATCATCTGTCAATCATATGTTTTCATGAGGGCTATCAACAAACATTTTTTAGGAAAATTATCAAGGTCTGAATATTTAGAAAGTACAAAAACTTAGTCTGAAAAAACGGCATACACAACTTATGACACATTCAACAAAATCCACTTCCACATTCCACAACACGATCGTGGGGCTCGTCGGTAACGTCATGGAATGGTACGACTTTGCAGTCTATGGATTCTTCGCGGCCACCATTGGCAAACTGTTCTTCCCTTCAGACAACCCTGTGGTCTCACTTATCGCCTCTTTCGGCACCTTCGCTGCAGGCTTTCTGGTCCGTCCCCTGGGTGGGCTGGTCTTCGGTCGCATTGGTGACATGGTTGGTCGACATCGGGCAATGTACCTCTCGGTGGTAACCATGGCCGTCCCGACTCTGCTGATGGGGTTACTTCCCACCTATGCTACCATTGGTATTTGGGCGCCGATCCTCCTGGTGCTTACCAGGCTCATACAAGGCCTTTCTGTTGGAGGAGAATACACAAGTTCACTGGTATATATGGTGGAACAGGCGCCGAATGGAAAAAGGGCCTTCAGCGCCATGTGGGGTTCATGGGGCGCCACACTTGGTACCTTGCTGGGTTCGGCAGTGGGCTTCTCGGTGGCCTCCATCCTGACACAGGAAGAGATGGTCGCCTGGGGTTGGCGGCTGTCCTTCATCATGGGAGGATTCGTCGCTATGTTAGGCCTTTGGCTGCGCCGCGGACATGAAGAAGAGCATCCTGTTAGTCAGTCGAAAGCGCCTCAGAAGGACATCTTCACCAAACATCGCTGGGCAGTGATGCGAGTGGCATTGCTTAACATCGGCAATGCGGTCGCCTTCTATACCATTTTCGTCTATGCCGTGAGTTTCCTCGAGCAGGTCGTCCATTTCTCTGACCAGAAGGCCCTTCGGAACAACTCCATAGCCATGGCCTTCATCCTGCTGGTGATGCCACTCTCTGCCAAGATGGCTGACCGATACGGTCGCAAAGGCGTACTGTTGGTCGGCTTCCTCATGCTTACGCTCAGCGCAATCCCGCTATTCCATGTTATCGCACAGGGGATACGCTGGGTGACCATCTCCTGTCACCTGGCCCTCTCGCTGGGGCTCGGCATCGTGTCAGGGGCTATTGCAGCCGCCAATGTGGAGCTCATGCCCCGCGATATCCGTTGCACAGGGCTCGCTTTCTCCTACAACCTCTCTGTTGGCGTGTTCGGCGGTCTCACCCCGTTGGTGATCACCTGGCTGACAGAATACCTAAACAACCCGTCTGCACCAGGCTATTGGGTCGCCGGCGCTTCTTTAATATCCCTGCTGACACTTCTCTTTTCCGTGAAAGAAACCCAAAACAATCCGCTATGAAACTTTTCGACAAAATGGGATCACTGAAGCTGACGTGACCATTCAGCCGCAGGTTGATGAATTAATTGTAAATATTCATTTTACGGAAGGAAGTTATCTGCAAAAAAACAATCCTCACAAGTTCCTAAACAAACCAAATATTGATGTATGAAAAATGTAATTGCACTTATTCTAATGCTGCATTTCGCTGGTGCTGTGTTTTCGCAGTCCAAAAAGCCAAATATTTTGCTTATCGTGGCAGATGATATTGGCATAAATAATGTTAGTGCCTACGGTAATGGAGTGGTGGGTTACAGAACGCCTCATATTGATCGGCTGGCAAAGGAAGGAGCTCTTCTTACGGATTATTATGGCCAACAAAGCTGCACCGCTGGAAGGGCCGCAATCATCACGGGTCAGTTGCCTTTTAGGACTGGCATGTCGAAAGTGGGATTGCCGAGAGCCCCACAGGGATTGAAGAAAGAAGATCCAACTATCGCTGAATTACTCAAACCATTGGGCTATGCAACAGGACAGTTTGGCAAAAATCATCTTGGTGACAGAGATGAATATCTGCCTACCGCACATGGTTTTGATGAATTTTTTGGTAACCTGTACCATCTGAATGCGGAGGAAGAACCTCAGAATGAGGACTATCCGCGTAATGCTGAATTTTATAAGAAATATGGACCGCGTGGTGTAATTCACAGCTGGAGTAATGCAGATGGTACTCAGCGAATAGAGAATACGGGGGCTCTCAATACAAAGAGAATGGAATCTGTTGACGAAGAGTTTTCCAAAGCCGCTATGGATTTTATGCAGAATGCCAAAAGTGGAAACAAACCTTTTTTTGTATGGTTAAATACCACCCGCATGCACAACTTTACGCATGTAAAGACTGAGAATCGCAAAACCAATCTAGGAGAATATGCTGATGGCATGATTGAACACGATGCCTTGGTTGGGAAGGTGCTTGATTATCTCGACAATACAAAACTGACAGAAAATACAATCGTTATTTACACATCAGATAATGGTCCAATGATCTGCCTCTGGCCTGATGCAGGATCAACTCCGTTCAGAGGAGAGAAAAACACCAACTGGGAAGGTGGATGGAGAGTGCCTGCCCTGGTCCGTTGGCCTGGTAATGTAAAGCCGGGAACAGTTCTCAATGAGATCATGTCTGGTGAAGACTGGCTACCAACTTTGCTTGCTGCTGCAGGAAATAAAAATGTAAAATCAGAACTCTTGACTGGGAAAACAGTTGGTAATAACCAATATAAAGTGCATCTCGATGGCTACGATCAAACTGAATTCCTTGCAGGCAAAGCCCCTAGTGCAAGGAAGGAGTTTTTTTATTTCAGTGATGATGGCGATCTTTTGGCATTGCGCTATGAGCATACCAAGCTTCATTTTATGATACAAAATGCCACGGGATTTGATGTGTGGAGAAAACCTTTTGAGGTACTCAGGCTTCCCATCGTATTCGATCTTCGTTCTGACCCCTCAGAGCGGGGACGAGAAGGCATGGGTTATGATAACTGGGCGTATAGACATTCATTCTATGGGTATCCGCTTCAGGATTTTATGGGGAGATTCCTCTATTCATTCAAGGATTTTCCGCCACGCCAGAAGCCTGGAAGTTTTACTTTAGATGAGGCATTTGATCTTTTAAAAAAGGGAGGTGCTCATTGATTGGTGTTCGAATTTTTTCATGTTAAACGGTACCAATCAAAGCAATTGTAATTTGACTGTAAACAGTCATTTTAAAGAAAAGGAATTCTTTTGGAATATGATTTTTTCAGTCCAGACAATTAAAAATTTTGAGAAAATGATTTTGAAACCCCATTTTTCTTGTTTTGTGCTATTACTTTTGTTTTTATCTTCCTTTGAAACTTTCCAAAAAGTTCCTACTCAGGTTAAAAAAGTATCTGTTCCTGCAGACGGTTCTGTTTTGC
>JBILSG010000287.1:0-3655 GCA_044372235.1 Chitinophagaceae bacterium | reverse complement strand
GTTGCAGTTATGCCAGGATTAAGATCACTTATTTTCATCGCATGGGATTGAAATGTCATTGAACTAAAGGTGACAATAAGGAAAGATAGAATGGTGGACTTTGAGAGAAATACAATTGACTTTTTCATAATTAGTACTTTATATAACAAGGAACTTGATATTATATTGGATGCCTTATTTTACTGCAACTTCTGTAACGAAGTGTTAATTGAATTGTGATGCAAAGATACGACAGATTACTTTTAAAGCAAATCTTAAATGTGAAGAAAATTTAAAAATATCTAATAAATATCGTTTTACAGAAATATATATTAATATATGAACGGCATAATGACGTAATATTGAAATATATTTAATAGGCAAAGCCTTAATACAAATAAAAAAAGGGCATAAATGCCCTTTTTAAAAATATTTTAAATTTCTTACTAAATTAAATCCAAAGCTTTTGTAAATGTTGTGACAACCGGAACAACCATCAAAGAAACCATTGATGGGAGGAAGAAATAAACGCCAACAGATAAAGCTAAAGACAGAAAGAATAATATCCAGTAAGTATTTTTTTGGCTTTTTGTCATGGGAAATTATTTATTATGCAAATATAGGTGGTATTGTTAAATAACAACAATGCAAAAACTTAGCTACTAAAAAAACAATGTGTAAGTCGTACACTTTAATGAATAATGTGTAAATTGTACGCCTTGATATAATGAGCATGCAAATTGATATTTTTCTAAGGTTTTCAACATTACCCGGACAAACATTGAAGATATTTGGTAATACATCTGCTTGGGAAGGCAATGAGCCTGAGTATGCATTACCCATGCAGTATTTAGACCTTAACCACTGGCATTACAGACTTAATTTGAATGAGCATGATCTTCAACATTCCGAGGGTTTAAATTATTCTTTTTTATTTCAAACTGAGCATGGTGATCAAATTTCAGATTGGAATAAAATCAGATTCATAAAATGGTCTGACCTGAGAGATGGTATTAAAATTCTGGATACCTG
This sequence comes from Chitinophagaceae bacterium, assembly GCA_044372235.1. GTDB lineage: Bacteria > Bacteroidota > Bacteroidia > Chitinophagales > Chitinophagaceae > Pollutibacter. Next base: position 2,644 of record JBILSG010000287.1, on the reverse strand, counting down.
GATTCACATGGGTGACACGGATAATGCTTTTAAGACATTACCCTTCAAGTCTGTTTTTGCTAAAAGGAATCCAGATTTATCTATGGTTCAGGAGGAATCAGTATCATGTATAACATTCTCAGTGGATGCGCCATTAATTTCACCGGATGAACAACTTGCATTAATTGGAAGCGATAAAATACTAGGCGAGTGGGATAAGAATAATCTTATTCCCATGTATTTTGATGGGCAATTATGGCAGGCACATATTGACAAAAATTTGGATGGAAAGTCATTCGAGTATAAATATTGCCTGACTGATTCTGAAGGTAAGTTTATTCGATTTGAGCAAGGAGAAAACAGGCAATTAAAACTGCCTGCCGGATTAAATAAAATTGACTTAATAAGGGATGGTTTTGTCAATTTGGGTAAACATTGGCGTGGAACAGGTATTGCAGTCCCTGTTTTTAGTTTAAGGACAAAGAACAGCTTGGGTGTTGGCGAATTTAATGATGTTAAACTTTTGGTTGACTGGGCAAAATCTGTTTCGGTCAGAATGATTCAAATACTTCCTGTAAATGACACTACTTCTACCCATACCCGTGCTGATTCCTATCCATATGCAGCAATCTCAGCCTTTGCACTTCACCCCCTATATATTTCTGTAGATTCAGTTGCTGGGAAAAAGTATACCAAATATATCAAGACTCAGCTTGCGAGTGCTGAAAAACTGAATGATTCAGTTGGGGTAGCGTATGAGGAAATCATGAAACTGAAGTGGGAGTGCATGGGTATCTTATACCCATTGATGAAAGAAGATGTTTTCAACTCAACTGATTATAAACATTTTTTTGAAGAAAATAAGTCCTGGCTTATTCCTTATGCGGCATTTTCTTATCTGAGAGATCATATTGGTCAGTCGGGTAAAACAGATTGGGGTAAATATGCAAATTTTAATAACGCTGTAATAGCTGAGTTGTGTACTCCTGGAACTCCAGCATATGATAAGGTGGCACTTCATTTTTTTATACAGTATTATTTACACCTACAATTAAAACAAGCACATGATTATGCCAATAGTCATGGTGTCATTTTGAAAGGAGATATAGCCATAGGTGTTCATAAATTTGGTGCTGATACATGGACGCAGCCTAACTTGTATAATCTCAATAAACAAGCAGGCGCTCCTCCTGATGATTTTGCAGTCAAGGGTCAGAACTGGGGTTTTCCTACATATAACTGGGAGGTAATGAAGGCAGATGATTTCTCCTGGTGGAAGCAGAGGTTTACACAAATGTCTAACTACTTTGATGCCTTCAGAATAGACCACATACTTGGTTTCTTTAGAATTTGGTCAATCCCGGAAGATGCAATTGAAGGTATTATGGGAAAATTCGTACCTGCAATTCCAGTTTATAAACATGAGTTTGAATCACGTGGTATTCATTTCAATGCAGAAAGGTTTTGCCAACCCTTTATTACAGATCAAATCATTTGGGATCTTGCTCCCAGATTAGAGCAAAAAATCAAAGCATTTTTAAAGCATCAAAATAATTTCCAATATCAATTCAGGGATGAATTTAATACCCAGAAAAAAGTTGAGAATTTTTTAATTACACAACATCAATCTGATGATATTACTGAGCTTAGACAGGCCCTTTTTAACCTGCAATCCAATGTATTGCTTTGGAGAGATGATGTATCTGATGAAGGATTTCACTTTAGGTTTAATATAGAAAAGACGCTGTCCTATAAACATCTGAGTGATCAAGAAAAATATCATTTTACAGCATTGTACAACGATTATTTCTTTAACAGACAAGATCAGATTTGGAGAAAGGAAGCGCTCGAGAAACTACCTGATTTGAAAAGGTGTACAGAAATGCTCATTTGTGGTGAAGATCTTGGACTAGTGCCTAAAACAGTTCCTGAGGTTATGGCTAATCTGGGTTTATTAAGCATGGAAGTTCAAAGAATGCCCAAACAAATGAATCAGGCATTCTTTGATCCAGCCAATGCTCCATACCTTTCGGTAGTTACTCCATCCACTCATGATATGAGCACCATACGGGAATGGTGGACAGAGGACTCCAAATTATCTCAAAAGTTCTTCAATGAGATGCTTTGGCAATATGGAGAAGCTCCTGCAGATGCCTCTTGTCATATAGTTCGGTCAATTATTCTTCACCACCTGAATTCTCCTGCTATGTGGGCTGTTTTTCAATTACAGGATCTTTTTGCCATGCAGGAAGAACTTAGGTTATCGGACCCCAAAGATGAAAGGATCAACGTGCCAGGTGACCCAAATCATTTCTGGCGTTTCAGAATACAAATAACATTAGAAGATCTCCTTGAAAAAACTAACTTCAACAATGAATTGAAGACATACATCAATTCCTGCGGCAGATCATGTTTGGCATAAAATACTGGCATAAAAACCTTGCTTTCGAATATCCCTTCACCATTTCAAAGGGTACCAAGACACATCAGTCAACTTTCATAGTTGAACTGAACTTTCGGGGTATAAAAGGTTATGGGGAAGCTCCAGCCATAAGTTATTATAATATTTCAGTTGAGCAGATGATTGCTGACCTGGAAAATAAGAGGAAGTTTGTTGAGTCTTTCAGCCTGACTGATCCCAAACGTTTCTGGCATTTTTTACATC
>JBILSG010000286.1:0-3662 GCA_044372235.1 Chitinophagaceae bacterium | reverse complement strand
CTTGGAACAAGCCAGTAAAGAATGCCGAAGGTGAGCATGCCGTTCCAGCCTAATCCACCTACATGCACGTGTGCGATGATCCAGTCTGTGAAGTGAGCGATGGCATTAACGTTTTTCAGGGAGAGCATCGGACCTTCAAAGGTTGACATACCATATGCGGTAACGGCTACCACCATGAATTTCAGGATGACATCCTCCCGAACCTTATCCCATGCGCCCCTGAGGGTTAGTAAGCCATTGATCATACCACCCCAACTGGGGAAGATCAGCATGAAGCTGAATACCACACCCAGAGACTGGGCCCAATTGGGGAGAGCCGTGTAAAGGAGGTGATGCGGGCCTGCCCAGATGTACAAAAAGATGAGTGCCCAAAAATGGATGATTGAGAGTCGGTACGAATAAACGGGCCTGTTGGCAGCCTTCGGCATGAAGTAATACATCAGTCCGAGGTAAGGTGTAGTTAGGAAGAAAGCAACGGCATTGTGTCCGTACCACCATTGCACAAGGGCGTCTTGTACACCGGCGTACCAGGAGTAGCTTTTCAGGAAGGATATGGGTAATTCGATTGAGTTGACGATATGGAGAACAGCGATGGTGACGAAGGTGGCGATGTAGAACCAAACGGCAACATAGAGGTGTCTTTCGCGTCTCTTTAGGATGGTCATGAACATATTCAGTCCGAATACCACCCAGATAATGGTAATGGCGATATCAATGGGCCATTCCAGTTCGGCGTATTCCTTGCCGGTAGACATGCCTAATGGAATCGTGATGGCGGCTGCCACAATGATGAGCTGCCATCCCCAGAAATGAATTTTACTGAGGACGTCACTTGCCATGCGGGTTTTGAGCAACCTTTGGAGCGAGTAATAATAGCCCAGGAAGATGCCGTTACCTACGAAGGCAAAGATGACGGCATTGGTGTGCAGGGGCCTGAGCCTTCCAAAGCTGAGTCCGATTGTTTCCTTGCCTGCAGGAATGCCGCTCAGGTTCCATTCCGGGAAAACCATAAGCAGGGCTACCCAGAGGCCTACGAGCATACCTACGATGCTCCAGATAACGGTAGCATAGGCAAAATTTCTGACGATCCTGTTGTCGTAAGAGAACTTTTCAATGTGCATGTTAAGGGTTTTGGTTGTTGGGGTTTGAACTGGATTTTTCGCTGTCGAACAGCATCCTGACGGCAGGAGAGGTATCGTCTTCAAATTGTCCTTTTGAAACAGACCAGATGAATGCCAGAAGAAAACCGGTGGCTACGAGAAGACTTGCTGCGATCAGAATGATGATAACGCCCACGAATTTGTTTTGGACAAAAGTAGCGGTGAGCGTCAGCGGGCAGGGTGACCGTTTTCACTGAAAGACATGATTTTCGTCATATGCACGCTGAGGTAGCTGAGGAGGATAATGCTAATGGTGCTGGCTGGCATCAGGATAGCTGCTATCATCGGTGAAAGGAGTGCCTGGGTGGAAAAATACATGCCAATGAGGTTATATGCAATAGAGAGGGTGAAGCCTGCCCCCACCAGCTTTTTGGAAGCCCTTGCAAGCAGCAGCAATTGATGTAGTCTGGGAAGTTCATCACCGGCAAGGATGCCATCACAGGCAGGTGTAAAGTAGTTTGTATGCTGGGTGACGGCAATGCCTGCATCACTTTGCTGCAGGGCACCAGCATCGTTCAGTCCGTCTCCCACCATAATCACTTTTCTGCCTTTTTCCTGCAGCGCTCTGATATACTCCAGCTTTTCTTCCGGTTGTTTGTTGAATGCCATCTGCACTTTTTCGCCCAGCATTTGTTTAAGCAGCTGTTCTTCCCGGTTGTTGTCGCCACTCAGGATGTGTACATCAAATCCTTTGTTCTGAAGGTGTTTCAGCATAGGAAATATCCCATCCCGGTAATCCTGCCGGATCACACATTTACCCTTATAGGTGCCGTTGATGCTGATATGAACTGCCATGCTATTATCTCCGGATTCTATGATGGTTGGACAGGCATTGGCCACAAATCCGGCTTTCCCCAGCCTTACATGTATGCCATCAACCAGCGCTTCAATGCCTTTTCCGCTTATTTCCCTGAAAGCAGTAACCAGTAATTCATCCCGGTGATCCGGCCATTTTTTCCATTCAGCAAGTGTTCTGCTGAGCGGATGGTTGGAGTGTGCTGCCAGTGCTTTGATCATCGCGGTTTCAGGGTACGAAAGCACTTTTCCCACATAGCTTACCTGGTTACGTTCACCGGTGGTGAGTGTGCCGGTTTTATCGAAAACGAGGGTGTCTGCTTCAGACATGCGTTCCATTACCGTTGCATTTTTCAGGAATAAGCCGTTGCTGCTGAAAACCCTGATCATGTTGCCGAAGGTAAAGGTGGCGGAGAGCAGGAGTGAGCAGGGGCAGGCTACGATGAGTACGGAAGTGATGGCCCTCCAGGTATTGTCTGGATTGTTGAATTGCCAGTAGAGCCCCGCAGCAATTGCTATGGAAAAAAGGACAATGCTGAAGTAGTTGCTCCAGGGGTGAATGAAGGAGGTCTCTTTGTTTTTGGTGTTGTGGAAGGCTTCATTGTTCCATAGCCTCGTTAGGTGGCTGGCGGAAACAGGTTTTGAAACGAGCACTTCAATGGCTGTACCAATCTGTTTTCCGCCGGCAAAAATGTTTGCTCCGGTACTAACATGGACCGGGTCTTTTTCGCCCGTGACGAAACTGTAATCGATCCAGGCACTACCCTGCAGCAGGGTGGCATCAGCTGGAATCAGTTCCTGGTTGCGGACCAGCAGCCGGTCGCCTTCAGCAAGTTCATGGATTGGTTTGTACTGTTTTTGTGTTCCGCTGAGTACCAATGAGCTCATGGGGAAGTAAGATTGGTAGTCGCGGTTGAAAGCAATAGATTGTTGGGTTCTCTCCTGGAACCACCTACCTATCAGCATGAAGAAGACGATGCCGCTCATGGAGTCGAGGTACCCGGTGCCAGTATGGGTGAAGATTTCATAGAGGCTTCTGGAGAATGTGATGAGGATAGCCAGGGCGATGGGAGCGTCTATGTTGAGGAAACGCTGCCGCAGACCTTTCCAGGCCTGGATGAAAAAGGGTGCCGCACCATAAAAGATTACAGGGATAGCGAGCAGAACACTGATGAAGCTGAAGGCGGTATGCAGCATGGCTTCGTTGATGCCGTTTTCAGCGAGGTAATCCGGGAAGCTCAGCATCATGATGTTGCTGAAGCAGAAGCCGGTCACACCAATTCTGAGGATGGTGGAGTGCCGGTTTTTGGGCATGTTTGCTGCTTCCTGTTTGTTGCCACTAGCCAGACTGATTTCCGGGGCATAGCCGATGTAGTTGAGCAGGGCAGCCAGTTCGCTCAGTTTGATCAGGGAGGGGTCATAGACCAGGGATATTTCTTTTTTATCGAAATCTACGGTAGAGGAGAGGATGCCTTTGTTCATCTTGCGCATATGTTCCAGCAGCCAGATGCAGCTCGAGCAATGGATATTGGGCAGTTTCAGTTGCAGGTGCACCTGGGAGGCACTGCTGAAGCTGAACAGTTTTGATGCGATGGCTGGTTCGTCGAGGTAGTCCCATTTGTTGTTGATGAATTTCCCTTTGGCGCTGATGTTGGTCAGGGTGGCCATCATGGCTGGGTCGCAGGCATTGGTTTCCTGGAGGATGAG
>JBILSG010000285.1:0-3674 GCA_044372235.1 Chitinophagaceae bacterium | reverse complement strand
CAGGCTATTATTGAACCTGAATCGGTTCCTGTGAAATCCAGGTTTAATATGAAAGAAGCAGACAGGGCTTTTCTCCTGAAATACCTTTCACAATACCCATCGGAAACAACATCACCGAAATACAACGACAGCATTTTCTACGACAGCTATGTTAAATTCTTTTTCAGTGATGCATCCAAAAAAATTCCAGATCACATCCGGGTATTCAACAAAGTAGGATGGGCTTATGGCTTTCTCACAGATGTCTCTTACATTCGGGATACGCTGAATAACATTGAATACATGCTTGCTGCAACTGTTTATGTTAACAGTGATGGCATTGTCAATGATTCAAAATACGATGAAGAAACTGTTGGCTTTCCTTTTTTAAAGGCCATAGGCGATAAGTTTTATACCTATGAACTAAATAGAAAAAGAAAATTTCAGCCAAAGTTGAACATGTTTGGTATAAATTATGCTAAAAGAGACCCGCTGGATAAAAGACCTGCAATCAAGATTGCAGACAACTGATAAAATCACCTGGATTTCCTGCATCGGTCACTGCAGTATTTGACTTCATCCCAGACCTTTTCCCATTTCTTACGCCATGAGTATGGACGACCACAGGTTACACATATTTTTTCCGGCAGGAAGGTTTTTTTCTTATTGATCTTTTGCGTTTTCACCCTGTTTTAACAACGCACTTCCACAGTTGTTCAACATTTACAGCGATGATCTCAGGTTCATGCTGAATGGCACCGCCATCCTTACAGGCTTGCCTGATAAAACAATTTCTGCAGCGGCTTTTCCCATCGTCTCAAAATCAGTTGAAATGGTTGTAATTCCCTGAAGGATAATGCGCTTCAGCGGTGTTTCATTATAGGAAATGATGCCAAGATCCCTTCCAACTTCCAACCCTGTAGCAATGGCTTTTTCAACAAGCACTACCAAATCATCATCCATCAGATTTATATATACTGTTCCCTGCTTTAATTCTTCAACTGCAATATCGTGGACCAGGCCGCAATTAAAGTTATGGCGCTTGCAAAAACTCATCAACCCAGATTTTATTTCATCAGGATAATAGCTATTCTCAGGGGTAATAAGCTTTATCGTGTGGTATTTGTTCATCTGCGGCAAACCTTCTTCAAGAGCCCTATAAATATCCTGCTCGAAATCTTCGTAAACGGCACTGAAATCTCCTGATACCTGCGGTAATATTTTATCCAGCAAAATGAGCTTGTGTTTATCAAGCTGATTTATCAGCGCCGGAGCCTTCTCTCCTCCTTCAATAAAATGCGGAATGATTAAGTAATAGTCGTAATCTGTACGAGAGTTTTCCAACAATTTTCTGAAAAGGGAAAAGTCATTGTTGTAAATATAAAAATCCACGGATACTTTTGAACCCAGCGTATTTACAAAGGCATCGTAGATGATTTTTTTATGCGGACTCAGTTTATTAAACATCAGGAAGACCTTGATACTGGTTTCCAAGTCAACCCGCTGAATAAAATACCCTTTCCCTGGAACGGAATTCACAATACCTTGCATTTTGAGCGCCTTGTAACCTTTTTCAGCAGTATCCCGACAGATTTCAAAATGAAAACTCAACTCATTGATTGAGGGAAGAATATCACCCACCTGCAACTTACCTTCTTCAATCCCTTTAATGATACAGTTTGCAAGCTGCTGGTATTTCGGCGTAACTGAAAAATCATCGAAATAAAGGAGTTTGTAGAATGGAGATTTTTTCATGTTGATTGGATTGCAATTTAAGGCTTCCACCTACCTTATACACAGGATAAGCAAGCTTTCCATAGGATTTTTACGTAATCGTTCCCAAAGTTAAAGAGAATCCATACCCCTTACATGTTGCGCATTTTTGAATATCATCTGTATTTGACCAACCGGACCGGTCCGTTCAAACCGCTGGGCAAGGGCTTCCAGTGCCGGGCATCAAAGACTCCGTTCAACAGGTTTTCCTTCCGTTTGGCAGACATGTTGATGTTGTAAAATATTTTCCAGGGTATATTGTTCCTGTCCATATACGCAACGCGGTTAGCCATGAGGTTGGCCACCTGCACTTCCAACACATTCTGTCCTTTCAACAATCCTGAAGGCACATCAAGCATGTGTTTGGGACCAACGGAAACCCCCATATCCTGTCCGTTCAGTTTTACAGCAGCAGTTACACCCACCGCGCCAAGATCCAGCTGCCAAATGCCTTCTGGCTGTCCAACATCAAAGCGAATAGTGTAGGTCGCCGTCCCGGAAAAGGCTTGGTGAATGGAGTCACCGATGGCTGTCCAATACTTTGGCGGGCCCGTCAGCTGCAAATCTGTAGGGATTGCCGGACCACCCTTTTCAAAGTGCACAGTCCATTGACCTTCGATCGGCTGAATATTTACTGGTTTATCCAGGTATTGATGCGGTTTGACCTTACCAATTCCGGTCTCCCAACTGACGATAACCGTTTCATGGGGTTGCAATTGTACCCTGAATTTTTTTCCACCTTCGTCCTTGGTGGCAATGGTTACTGCACCAGTCATGGGGTTATACAAAAGTACCTGACCGGGTCTGTCACTTGTTTCCACCCACACATCCATCAAGCTGTCTTGCCTGTTGGCCACAAAAGCCAGGGACCTGCCATCCAGCTCCTGTTCGTAGGCCTGTAATCCTGATTGTTCAAAACGGCCAGCACGCAAACCTGAGGCTGCAGACCATGCCGACCAATCATCCACAACAATTAGCTTGCCTTTACCCACTGCTGCTTGCTTTCCCCAAGGCTGCTGTGTCCACGATAGGGAATTCATCAGTCCATCCCATTTTTTTTGCCGATCCTCCAACCCCGCCAAACCAGGCAATTCAGTGGGCAGTTGCCGGTGAAAGACAATTGCGGACCCCGAAGCAGCCAAATCGGCCAAACGTTGCCAGGTAGACCAATCCATCACTTTGATTTGGGGTACCACAACCATTTTATAGAACAAGCCTCCAGTGTACAACTTACCACCCTTGAATTGGGTTTGGAGCAACTGCCTGTCTGATATGAAATCAAAACCAATGCCGCTTTTTTGTAGGGTACGGGATAAATTTTCAAAATCAGTGTGCTCAAAATTCCTCTCCATACCATCAAAATGCTGCAAGAGCGGTCCGCCCGTTTGTGCATAACGGTCGTGCAGCGGATAATACATCAACACCTGTTGTGCTGGCCTTGAACGCTGTAAGAACGACTGGATGCGGGTTACATAGCTATTGAGCTGTTGAAAATGCACCCACTGCGGATTAGTCTGCTGAAATTGCACGGCAGCATAAAAGTTCCAGCCAGGCCATACAGCTTCTGGTGATGAATAGGGTGTACCATGGTAAACAATATGATTGACTCCGGCAAGAAAATAGAGATCGAGTGCTTTTTTCACATCCCCCCAGGTCGACAGGAAGTGCTCATCCAACCAGGTGGCCGCTTCTGCAGACACCAACTTTTTCCCCGCCACATGGGCCGATGAGGTGGCAAACTTGAAACGCAGCCAGTCAGTTCCTTCCGTTTCAGGAATATCCACAACACTATACAAGTCAAGGGTGTTGGCAGGTGACCCATGTGATTGGTTACGCAGGATTTTACCCTGACCATCACCCCATCTTTTCCATGTTTCGGTAAACTGATTCAGGATCATGCTGTCAATCACACTGCGGTAATC
>JBILSG010000284.1:0-3680 GCA_044372235.1 Chitinophagaceae bacterium | reverse complement strand
CTATCCTTGGGAAACCTGCATGACCATGGGAAACAGTTGGAGCTATGTACCCAATGACCAATACAAACCGGCCAATGAACTCATTGAAAAATTAGTGGACATCGTCAGCAAAGGAGGCAACTACCTATTGAATATTGGCCCTAGTCCTGATGGAGATTTTGATCCAACCGCTTATGATAGATTAAAGGAAATTGGCACATGGATCAATACCAATGGCGAAGGTATCTATGGCAGCAGGATGAATAAAACATTCAATGAGGGTGAATCCATCCGCTTTACCAAATCAAAAGACGGACAAACCCAGTATGCGTTTCTCTTTGAATTTCCTGTCAATGGTATCCAGACTATTTCAAAAATAGACATCCCTGAAAAGGCCACCATTCAGTTACTTGGAAGCGATAAAAAACTTAAATGGAAGCAAACTGCCAATGGTGTTGAGGTAACCATCCCTCCGGCATTGCAGAGCGTTAGCAACCATGTCTGGACACTTAAAATAGCCGCGCCTTCAGTAAAATAAGTCAATGAAGATGCATTATTTTATGTTGATATGGCTGTAAACAGCTGGCAGAGCTGCACGCAATCTGTCATAAGTAGCAGCTGAAATATTTTGCTTATCAAAAGGGGTGAACAATACATAGTTTTTGTTCGCCCCTTCTTTTCTTCCGTACTTGTAGGCATAGGTAAACCATCCGTCTGGTTGCAGCTCTGCTTCACTTAATTGTTTATTGGGAACAGTGATGAAAAAACGATTTTCAGATTTTTGTCCGGCGTTCATCATTGCCTGATTCCTCATTTCCAGATAAGCTTCTTTAGCTGTTTCAACTGCGGGATCCACCAGTTCCACATATGCTGCCAATACTGCTCTGTAAACATATTCACCACGCAATTGCAGGTTGTATAATTCCTTCAGCACATGGCGGATGGTATCCCGCATGAAAGGATAGTGCGTGCAGCCAAGAATAAGCGTATTCATGGGCGTTTGGATTCCCGTGGCACGCATCTTTTCAAGCAGACTGACCAGGTGATAGCGCACATAGTTTTCAGGATCATTCAATTGAATATCCAAGCACTTACCTTTATCATCGTATTCACAAAGCAGCTTGTTATTTTCAGCATTGAAACGATAGATATTCAGCAAAGCCGTATCGATCCTGTATTGCGAACTGGATACTGATGGTCCTTTGTAATCTTTCCTGTATCCCTTTGCATCAGCATCAAAAAAACTGTAATCCCTGTCTATTGCATCAGCTAGTCCGAACCCACCCTGACTCACAATAACCGGTTCCGGCATACCCAGTTTCGCTGCCATTTCCCGGATGGTTTTGGGATAGCCATCAGAAGCTACAGTACCTGCAGTGGCAAACACACCAATGGCACCACGGGCGTGGGTTGCCTGATAAGCCAGCGCTGCTTTTACGCCGGCATTGATTACGCCTACCACAGGCACTGCTGCTCCTGCAGACTGAACAAAAGCTTTTACTTCAGGCAATGCGAATGCTGTTGCCGTATTGCAGGCCAATACCAGCATTTTCACACCCTGTTTGGATTGCTGACCTTCAACTCGGAGATCATAGCGTTGTTTAAGGAGGAAATCCATGTTTTTGATGACATGTTCCTGCAAAAGCTTTGTTTTGTTTTCTGCTGCGTAGTTTCCATAAGGCATATTGGCCTGATCTGCCAGGTACTGGAAATATTCTTTATCAAAATCAGGCTTACCATCTGCTCCGGGCTTTCCTGTTTCATTATTAAATGCATCCAATGTGAGCATGGCTTCCAGCACTGTTAATCCACCCGTTCCCGAATCAAACACCCCAATAGGCAGGTTAGTCTTGTTTTGCGCATCCGCGAAAAAAATCAGGAAAACCTGAATTATAAGTAGAAACATGCCTGATTTAAACATTCCTGACACCATGATAGGATGATTTTAGTTAAACATACCCAATTTCTCTTCAAATTTACCAGGTTTACAATGGAAATATGGATAACTAAAGCCAATTTTGCAGAGTCAACCCAGCGTAAATCAAATTCCAATCAAATAAGCATCATGAAAAAGAATTTAGTCAGCCTTTTATTTGCTGCCACCCTTTTTGCAGCAGCCTGTAATAATGCATCAGAAACGCCAGCACCAGCAGAAGCGCAAACAGAAATGGCCGTGCCTGAAGCAACAAAATACACCCCTGAAATGGTTGTCAACAAAAAAGACTACACCTGCGGAATGCCTACTACCGCAGGCATCAGCGATACCTGTCATTATGAAGGAAATGCTTATGGATTCTGCTCTGCCGAATGCAAGGCTGAATTCCAGAAAGATCCTGCCGCCGCCCTTGCTGCTGCACAATAAAGAATATAAAAAACGAAACTGATGACTGCAGTAAAAGCATATGGCGCGAAGGAAAGAACTGCCTCACTTGAACCACTCAACATCACACGCAGGAGCCTTAAACCGCATGATGTACATGTGGAAATTCTTTATTGCGGTGTTTGTCACAGTGACATCCATACAGCACGCAACGAATGGGGCGGAAACACGCGCTACCCTGTAGTTCCTGGCCATGAAATTGTTGGTGTGGTGAAAGCCGTTGGTACTGAAGTGACTAAGTTTAGTGTTGGACAAACAGTGGGCGTTGGTGTGATGGTAGATACATGCAGAAGTTGTAAGCCATGCAAATCACAATTGGAACAGTTCTGCACAGAAGGTATTACAGGCACATACAATGCATTGGAAAGAGATGGTTCCGGCATGATCACCTATGGTGGTTACTCTTCGGAAATTGTGACTGATGAAAACTATGTGCTTCATGTGAAGCAAACAGAAAACCTGGCTGGCGTGGCACCGTTGCTTTGTGCTGGCATCACCACTTATTCTCCCCTGAAGTATGCGCAGGTTGGTCCGGGTATGAAAGTGGCTGTTGTAGGTCTGGGCGGACTGGGTCACATGGCGGTTAAATTTGCAGTAGCCTTCGGTGCTGAAGTCACAGTTATTTCAACTTCAGCTTCCAAAGTAGCTGAAGCATCTAAATTGGGAGCCCATCATTTTATTCATGCACCATCACAGGATGCATTGAAGCCTTACGATTCTTCTTTTGATGTTGTGCTCGATGCCATTTCAGCTGATCACGATTATACTGCTTACCTCAATTTGCTGGATCTCGATGGGAGGTTGCTGGTTGTAGGCTTACCGGAGCACAACCCCAAAGTGGCTCCTTTTGCCCTGATCAAGAACAGGAGAAGCATTACCGGTTCCATGATTGGCAGCATCAGTGAGACGCAGGAGATGCTGGATTTCTGCCATGCCAACAACATCGTGGCTGAAGTGGAAACCATCCCCATGGCATACATCAATGAAGCTTATGAGCGCATGATCAAAGGAGATATCAAATACCGTTTTGTAATCGACCTCTCAACACTCTGATATGGGAACAAGCCGCAGAAATTTCCTGAATGCAATTCCCTTACTGGCTGCAGCTCCGCTGTTGTCTGCAAATGGAGAAACGCAGCAGCAGCCTGTATCAGCAGACTGGGATCACCTGAAGCTGAGCCTGAATGCATATTCTTTCAATGATATGCTGGTGAAAAAACAAATCACCAAACAGGAAGTGCTGGAGTTTTGTGCAAAAGCCGGATTTGCAGCAGTGGATATGACGGGTTATTATTTCTCCACATACCCTGCAACACCATCA
>JBILSG010000283.1:0-3695 GCA_044372235.1 Chitinophagaceae bacterium | reverse complement strand
AAGCGTTTTTAGGATACAGTGATAAGCTTATGATTATGGCAGAACCCTTTGGCCTTTGGGCTATCGAATCTGCCGAGCCGCGGGTAATGGATGTGCTTTCATTTTGTGATGATGCAGCAGGTTGCAAATTGGTTCCATCCATTGAAAAGTTCAAAGAATTGAAACTGCGCTTGTTGAATGCAAGCCATTCCTTTTCTTGTGGTGTTTCGATGCTTGCGGCACTTGATTACGTGAGGGATTCAATGCAGCATTCCCTTGTATCGGCATATATCAAAAGACTTGCTTTGGAAGAAATTGCTGCTTCCATTCAAGGCGAATCAATAACTCCGGAAGAGGCAAATTTGTTTGCGCGAAATGTGCTTGACCGTTTCAGTAATCCCTATCTCCAGCACCAATGGAAAAGTATTGCAGCACAGTTTGCATTAAAAATGAAAGTAAGATGCATACCATTGATTAAGCAGTATGCTGAGCGGTATAAAAAGCTACCCGAGGGGATGTTAATCGGATTAGCAGCATTTATGGTATTTGAGGGAATACCGATTGAAGATATTGAAACAGTCATCACTGATGAAATAAAGTGGGGCATAGATTTATCGCAAATTGATGGGTTGAAACATGAATTGATTCAATTGGTTTCATCGTTATCAGAAAATAAAATAGTTTCAGTTTTAGAACATTATACAGCAGGGGTATGAAAAATTTTATGGACGGAGATTTTTTATTGAGTAATGACGTGTCTAAGGTGTTGTATCATACTTATGCGGCTCCCATGCCAATTATTGATTACCATTGTCACCTCAGTCCGAAAGACATTGCCGAAGACAGAAAATACAATAACCTAAGTGAGGTGTGGCTGCACGGAGATCATTACAAGTGGAGGGCTATGCGCACCAATGGCGTTGATGAAAGTTATTGCACAGGTCCGCGTTCGGACTGGGAAAAATTTGAGAAGTGGGCTGAAACAGTACCGTATACCATGAGAAATCCATTGTTTCACTGGACGCACCTCGAGCTACAGCGTTACTTCGGCGTTACAGAAATATTGTCTCCCGACAATGCCAAGGAAATTTACCAGCATTGTAATGCTTTGTTACATACACCTGAATTTTCCACTTTGAATTTATTGAGGAAAATGAATGTGCAGTTGGTTTGCACAACTGATGACCCGCTGGATGATCTTGCTTATCACAAAGCGATGCAGTCTTCTGTTTCGGGAATCAAAATGTTGCCGGCATTCAGACCCGATAAGGCCATGGAAGTTAGTGATACAACATCTTTTTTAGCATATATCAGCAAGCTGGAAATTGTATCTGGTATTAATATCAATGACTTTCAGTCGTACCTTGATGCATTGGAGCAGCGCCATGATTTCTTTGCTGGAATGGGTTGTTCTGTTTCTGATCATGGACTTGAAGAGATCTATGCTGAAGATTATTCCCAGGATGAGTTAAATCAAATATTCAGAAAATTATTGCAAGGATTAGCATTGACCGGATTTGAGATCCGTCAGTTTAAATCAGCGATGCTGATACAATTTGCAGAGTGGGATCATGCAAAGGGGTGGGTGCAGCAGTTTCACCTCGGTGCATTGCGCAATAACAATACCCGGAAAATGAAAGAACTGGGTCCAGATACTGGCTGGGACTCCATTGGCGTTTTCAATCAGGGTAAACCATTGTCGAGGTTCCTGGATAAACTTGATCAGGATGATAAACTGACAAAGACGATTCTTTATAACCTCAATTCGGCAGATAACGAAGTCATGGCAACCATGATTGGGAACTTTAATGATGGTTCTTTTCCCGGCAAGTTGCAGTTTGGTGCCAGTTGGTGGTTTCATGATCAGAAAGATGGTATAATTAATCAGCTTAATATTCTGAGTAATATGGGATTGTTAAGCCAGTTTGTTGGGATGCTTACTGATTCGAGAAGTTTTCTCTCTTTCCCCAGACACGAATACTTCAGGAGGATTTTGTGTAATTTATTGGGAGAGGAAGTTGTAAAGGGAGAACTGCCCAATGATGTTAAATCTATTGGTAAAATGGTAGCCGATATTTGTTACCACAATAACCGGAATTATTTCAGATGGGAGTGATGATTTAATTCAAAAAATTCGAATACGGCGTACCCTGAATGGAGTAATACTGATAATATTTTCATGAATTATTGCATTTGGTAAAATTCTTTTGCTAATTGCATATTATTTTCTTTTTATAGCATGCTGGTATTAATAGTTTTGAAAAAGTTGATAATAAAATGACAATATCAAGACTTTTTAATATAAAGTATATATATATTTGTATAGATACGTTCAATATATATTAAAGTCTCCAATCTCCTTTTAAAGCCACTCTGGTCCATTCCTGCGTAAAACCTCTTTCATTATCCTTTTTGGAATACCTGCCATGGTCAATATAAGTTGGCTATAGTTTCAAGTAATTGCCAAAACCCAAACTGTCTATGAGGAGGTCTATTTTAAGTATTAATGGTAATAAACCATTCAATTATATTTTGAAAACAGTGCTGTCAGACAAATACAATGTATTCCTGGCGGCTGATCCTGTTTCGGGTTTAAGGATGATCAAGGAGCAGTTATCTTTGAGTTTGATTCTCATTGATACGGATTTGTTTGAGCAGGATGCGATCGATTTTATTTTGCATGTTAAATCAAGTTTGATATATGATAAGCCAATTATCGTGCTGACATCATCTGATTTGAATTTATTATTATCCAGATTATCAAGGATTAAACTGGATGAAATTTTTCTTAAGCCATTCAATCCAGTGCTGTTGTTGCAGCATATAGATAAAATGCTGATGCCAGTGAGTTTAAGTTTTCAAATAAGGCCATAATCAATTAATCCACCTACTCATGAGTACATCAAATCATAATCTTTTAGCCTTTTTTGGGGATGAAATTGGTAATACATCCCTCGATGTTAATGAAGAAGTCAATACTTTGAAGTTCATTCATATAAAAGAAACAACACTTTCAAATGATTTTTGTGATTTACAACTGGATCTTGATCTGCCGGTAAGAAGTTTTGATCAGGCGTTGAAAATTGTGAATTTATCTTCCTCTGGATTACTACCATTGCCTGATGCTGTTTTAATCGATGTTCCCTTTCACAGGGCAGAATTTGTTTCTTTCATTGTTTCCTTGAAAGCTATAAAAAGGTGTTCTTCAATTCCTGTAATATATAATGCCAGACATTTATCTGTCGAATTGGCTCAATCTTTATCTCAAAAAGAGATGATTGATGATGTTATGGAAATGGATGAAAATTATGAATTGATTGCAAACAAAGTTTCATTTTTAAAAAAGGTGAAAAATCATCCTCCTGAACCACATCTGGATAAAGAACAGGTTTTAAAGGAAGATTTCAGCCAAATGTATCAGTCTGAATATTTCAAAAGATCCCTCGATATTATCATTTCATTATTGCTTATTGCTGTTTCTTTTCCAATTCTAATCATTATTGCTATTGCAATTAAGCTTGATTCGGGCGGGAGCGTGTTTTATAGTTCATTGAGAGCGGGATGCAGGTACAAAGTATTTAAGCTATACAAATTCAGAACCATGTGTATTGATGCTGATTTGTTAATTGATTCACTCAATCACCTGAATCAATATGATGCTGGTGAAAATAGTCAGGCTAAATTTTTAAAAATCATCAATGATCCTCGCATTACCA
>JBILSG010000281.1:0-3721 GCA_044372235.1 Chitinophagaceae bacterium | reverse complement strand
AAAAAATTAGTGTCAATGATGCCAGGTACGGACTCAAACCTTTGTCAATGAAAATCAAGCAAAGTACACCTCCGCTTAACAGCGGGATTATCAGGTTGATAAACAACCGCTTGGCTGGTGCGTCCCACAAGCTGTGTTTGTTTTTTCGTGCCCTATTGGCCGACATCCAAATGCCAACAGCCAATGAACACGCCAAGATCAACATTGCATCAGTCAACATAAAATCCAGGTTTGAAATGACCCCTTCGGGTGCAGTGGCGAATAAAACATCCGGATGGACCGGCTCCCAAGGGGAAACATCCAATCTGAGAAAAAATGCAAAAACCCCCATCAGTGCAATTACACCAATGGCTACACCTGCCAAGCCACTAAGCGAGAGAAATCGGGAAGATCTTTCCATCATATTGCGCATCTCTTTTATGGCTTCCAGTTGTTCCTTTGTTTTATCCATCTTGTTAAATTAAAAGTACTTTGAAATGCAAAGTAAATTCATAAAACATTCAACGCCAAAAAAACATCAAAAAAAATGGGGCTAATCCTTCAAAGCATAGCGAACATAGGCAAATTGAGTGCCTTCGGGGTTCCAGGATGGAACATTGATGGTGCCTTGTCCGCCATAAAAGGCTTCGGTGAGGTCTTTGACAGCCTTGGTATTCAAATCAAGGAGCCTGAGTTTGACCTGCCGGCCAAAGGGGTGGGCCTGTTGCTGGTCTTCCAGGTAGGTGATGATGGTGGCCACCTTGTTGTTGGGGGAAATATGGGCAAACCAGTTGGAAAAATTATCGAATGTCATCTGCTCAGGATGGCTGCCATCAGCAAGCATCCGCCAGATCTGCATCCGGCCGGTGCGGAAGGAATTGAAGTAGATATAGCGGCCATCCGGACTGTATTCCGGTCCGTCGTCGAGGCCTTCCTCTTTGGTCAGCCTGACCTCCTCACCGCCATTGACATCCATCTGATAAACATCATAATTGCCGTTTCTGGCTGCGCAATAAACGATTTTACGGTTGTCGGGTGAAACGCCATGCCAGTATGAAGTGCTGAGGGGCGTAATGAGTTCGGGTTCACCGCCTGTTGCGTCAACCTTGTAAATAAAGGATGTATGTTCTTTGATTTCAGGTTTCCCGCTGGAAATATACAGAGTGCTGCCATCGAAACTGAAGCCGTGATCATTGTTGGCTTTATTTACCTTTCCCGTGGGAAGGATTCCTAACTTTTTTCCGGTCGGACTGATTTTTTCCAGGAGTCCTTTGCTGTTGATCAACAGGTATTTGCCGTCTCTCGACCAGTTGGGGGCTTCAAAATGACGTTCTTCTTCCAGGATCAGGGTTGATTTTCCGGAAGTGAGGTCATAGATATACAAGGAGCTGATGACTTTTTTCCCTTCCGGAACTTGTGCCACTGCATGCATGCTCATGAAGAGCAATGCATACAGGGCAGAAGATTTTATCCTGGAAACCATGTTATTTGAGTTTCATGTTAACAGGATCCCAGTTGACGATTTTCTTTTTGAAGTAACTCTCGTTACAGGCCAGTGACGGTGCTGCTGCCCTGAAGCCGAATGTTGCATCTTCCACAACGGGTTTACCAGTGCGGATGGCATCGAAGAAATTGGTGAAGTGGTCGAGGTGTTCACTGTATCCTTTTGGTGCTGCAAAGGTGATATCAGGTTTGGTCCTGCGCCTGCGTTGTTCAGGTGTCCATTTGGCCTCATATTCTTTTTGCATCTCTTCCTGCATGGCCTTGGGGAAAGTGAAAACTGCATCATAGCCGCCAAAACCTGGCGCTTCCGGCATATAGCTGTGTTTGACTGTGAGGTTGTTGCCATTCACATCAATTGTGCCTTCCGATCCGATGAGGCGAATGATTTGTTGTCCGCCAGTACCGCTGATGAAATTTACTTGGAGGGTCATCTGGAAGGCAGGGTGTTCAGGGCAATCAGGGTATTGCATTACACCAGCCATCACGTCTGGCATGTCGCGACCATCTTTCCAGTGGCTGAACTGTCCGGTGCTGTAGATGCTTTCAGGGCCTAATGAATTGGTGATCAGGTGTGTACCGCTGAGCAGGTGTATAAAGAGGTCTCCTGCCACGCCGGTTCCTACCTGTCTGAATGCCCTCCACCAGAAGAACTTCTTGGCATCAAAAGCCATTTTATCCGTCACTTCAATGAACCTTTCCCAATCGGTTGTGGATGCATCGGCATCTTTGGGGATGGTATATTCCCAGGCTCCGATAGAGCTTTGCCTGTCGTACACGGCGTTCACCATGTTCAACTTACCGATTTCACCGGCTGCCAGCAATTCCTTGGCTTTGGCAAGACCGATACTGCTCACGCGCTGTGATCCAACCTGGAGTACTTTGTTGTATTTTTTTTGTGCTTCGATCACCTGTGGTCCTTCATTGATTTTGTAGACCATCGGTTTTTCGATGTATACGTGTTTGCCTTTCGCCAGTGCATCAATGGTCATACGGGCATGCCAAACATCAGTTGAGGCGATGAGCACGGCATCAATATCGGGCCTGTCGAGCATGTCTTTGTAGTTCCTGGTGGTGTACAGGTCTTTGCCGTACATCTCTTTGGCGTTTTCCAGCCTGCCTGTGTAAAGGTCACATATACCTGCCAGTTGCACACCTGGAACCTTTAGGGCAGTTTCCAGGTCAATGTGGCCTTGAACACCAAATCCTATAACACCAAGTCTGATGGTATCACCAGTGGATATTTTCCTGTCGTAACGGAGGACGCGTTCTTCGGCCTTTTCCTTGGCGCTGAGTGACTGAAGAGGTGCAGTAGCAGCAAGCATGCTGGTGGCACCTATTTGCTGGAGGAATCGCCTCCTGGAGGCTGAATTGTCATTTCTCATGATGGGGCATTAGTTTAAGGAATCAATATACCCCAAAAAAAGTAGACCCCCAAAAAAATCGGGGGCCTGTACTTGATTATGACTCAGATTCGTATCGTCATTTAGATCGATTTTTTCGCCAGGTACCAGTCCACCATCTCGAGGTTACTGGCCTTCCTTTCAGCCAATGCCTCAAGGGTTTTAGGGGCAGGAACGATTACTTTTTCACCGGGTTTCCAGTTGAGCGGACAAGCCACTTTATGGGTAACGGTGGTTTGCAGGGCCAGCAATACACGTTTGATTTCTTCCATATTTCTGCCCACATTGAGGGGGTAATACATGATCAGTCTGATGGTGCCTTCGGGATCGATGAAAAATACAGCGCGTACAGCAGCTGTTTCGCTTTCGCCGGGTTGGAGCATGCCATACAATTTTGATACGTGCATGTCAAGATCTGCAATGATGGGAAATTCAAACAGCACACCGGTTTTTTCATGTACCGCATTTACCCAGGCAATATGTGAATGGATGCTGTCTATGCTCAGACCGAGCAGTTTGGCATTGTGCTGTGCAAAAAATTCCTTCTCGAGCGCAAAGCCTGTCATTTCCGTTGTACAAACAGGTGTGAAATCTGCCGGATGGGAAAACAGTACAACCCAACTTCCTTTGTTGTATTCTGAGAGTTGCAGTTGTCCGGTGGTGGTGGTTACATTGAAGTCAGGGGCTTTGTCGCCTATCCTGGGCATTTGGGTTGTTTGGGGTTCCATTGTTGGTTGTTTAGACAAATTTCGGCAAATAAATTGGCAGCAATGGTGATTTTCGTCACATTCCAATCAATATTTCAACCCAACCGTCACAAAGAAATTCCGTGATTCTGC
>JBILSG010000282.1:0-3721 GCA_044372235.1 Chitinophagaceae bacterium | reverse complement strand
ATGATGACATTGAAAATCTGAAAGCAATTCAATCTTTTATTAAGGATAATTTTAATGAGCGAGGAAATAGAACTACAAAAAAGCAGATGCTTTCTGCAAAAGAAAAAGAAATATGGATTTGTCAATGTGGTAAAAGCAATGATTTAGAAACTAATTGCTTAGGTTGTGGGCATGATATTTATGGGTTTAAACAAAGTGAAGTGTCGGTACAAGAAGCTATTGATGAGATAAAAAATAAAATATCGTTTATTAAAGAGTGTTTAAAATAGTTTTTTTAACGTTTAAAGTTGTTTCAAAATATAGACTAGAAATTGGTGAGCACCCTACCAATATCATGTTATTGACTTAATATTGATTGTGTATGGTGGTAATTTCTGTCAGAAAGGTGGAAGTATTTTTTTTTGTAGATGGGTCGAGCAGAAAATGTAAACTGTGACATTAGCAATATTAATATTACTTATAACCGCAAACTAGCTTTGTTGAGTTAAATTGCTATGTTTTACCCAGATAGTACTATTCTGGTATTGACCGTTTAAAATAAGCAATACTAATAAAAAAAAGGCAGTTCTTAAGTCTATCATATTTCAAAAGAACAACACGTTAAATATAGTTAAGATACTTTGAGTCAGGTGGCGTAGTTAATTTTATAAGTCTATCATTCTTGTCTCGCTTTCCATTAAAACCTATTGTACAATTACAGCCATTTATTCTTGTGCATTTTGAAGAATGTATTTTGAGATCTTCAAATAACTCTTCTATTTCAAAATATTTTCCATTCAAATTGTTACAGAATTCACAACAGTAGCCAGATATAATCACCACATTAACTTCAAAAGGTGATGTGTAGTATTTTAATTTAATTTGATTAATAATTTCAGTTCTAAATGGATGATCCATATAAATTATTTTAACTAATCTTTGAATAGTTTATCAACACTTTAAATTTTGAAAAGAAGGAATAATGGTCTGAGTTAAAAGAGAATCCTTGACCTGTAAAAGTGTAAGGGTTCTCGTAATTATTTTTTTGGGAATATATTAATCACAAAGATTAACAACTAATTAGTTGTAACATTATGGCCGCGGGAAATTAAAATTTGCTTATCTATTAATCCTTGTCCAGAAGGTGAAGTTAGGCCATAAATTGAAATATTTCTAGCTGGATTTGTTGATGATACAGGTTGTAGAATAGAGACTAATTTCGATAGAATATAATTTATTTCGATTGTAGGGAGAGTTGAGTTAATAAGAAATTCAACTCCTATATCTTTTAAATTATCAAATCGTATTGATTCTAATCCAGGTTGCTGTATAAACAAATAGTCTAATTTTTGCAAATTTGGTAAATTTAATTGCTTATATTGTCCATCCGTACTAGTAAAAGCTTTTATATTCGAGACACTATCTAAACTAATACTTTTTAATGTTACCCCCTGCATAAGAAAACTTCCTATTTCTTTGACTTTGGGAATATTTATAGTGTCAAATGAACCTTGTAAGAATAAGCTTGCAAATGAATTAAGATTGTTAAATGAAAGATTAGCATTATTGGTACTTATAATAGAAATTGAACCTGTCGAAACTGATTCAAGATTATCAAAATTAAACTTATTCCCAATAAACTGCCAGTGACCACTCAAAGATTTTAAGTTGTTGAGAACAATTGTATCTGATTCAATGCCAGGACTTGGTAAAGTGCCATCACTCCAGTTTGCATACTCGATTTTATTTAAGCTTGACAAATTAATATTCTTCAAAAGTGGATTTCTATAAATTTGAAATGATCGATTTGTTGATCCTATTATATTGGGAATATTTGATAAGTCTATAGATTTTAAGTTACTATTGTCGAATATTTCGAGTTTAATACTTCTGTTTATGAAACTAAAATCAAGTGAATTTAAAGCATTGGCCAGTGAGACTGTTATTTTTTCTGTAATTGGCCCGTATTCATTTTTAATTTTTTCAATTAATGCTATTGAATCAATGCTTCCAGTGATTATTATTTCAGAGTTTCCTTTAAAATCATTTTTAGAAATTAAACTGTCTAATTTATTTAATCTAGACATTAAGCTATCAACATCTGCACTCTTTTTTGCATAAAGTGCATACGGTACACTTAGAATTTGTGAAGAGGTAATGATGGAATAGTTTATGCCTCCTGTTGGGTCTGCTTCTATCTTGATAAAATAATTACCTTTTGACCAATCTACACTATTATAGATGCCAGATGAAGCTGAACCTCCTCCGATTTCTAAAGTGACTAGTCCATTAGTATTCGATGTAACATTATGAGTTTCAGAGTAAATGGTTGTCCCATTTGCGCCTCCTTGTAGAATACTTGCTCTAATCCCAACGGGTGATGAAATCACCAACTGATTACTGGCATTTCTTATTACCGCCTGAAAACTTAAATTATTCGGTACCTGGCTAAAAACTGATTGATTTAGAAACAGAAATGCTAATAGACAAAAAGAAAATGATGTAATTCTCACAGCTTCAAAAATTTATAATTTTTTACCAATCTATTTCCTGAATAGATTATTAAGTGAAAAATGCCTTTGTTCAAGAAAAATACTTCGACAATGGTGGTTGTATTTTGAATAAAATCAGATTTTATTTCATTCCCTTCTGATGATAGAATTTTATAATAATACTTATTTCCTATCATTTGTTGAGGTAAGTTCTTTATAAAAAGAGTGCCATGAGTAGGATTAGGATAAATTAAAATATCATTATAAAAATCAATATTCGGAAGAGCTGTAATTGGCGAGAATTGAAATGATTGTTGTATTCCAATGTCAATAGACCCACTTTGTGATTTTGAATTAACATATCCAACTTCACCTATGGAATATGAAATTGCTCCTTTCTGTGGAATCAAATTACTTGCTCCTGTTGAAACAAATCCACTTTGAGATTGAACATTCAATGCAGGAATAATAAAAAGAAAAAGTTGAATGAAATGATTAATAAAAGTATTTTTTCTACGCATTAGAATTTTTTTCTTAGAAGACAACCTATAAAATACCAAGTAATTAAAGTGCTTAAAAATTAAAAAACTTCTTTTAGTTAATTAGAAAATTGGTATTAATAGCAAACTTGAAAAATCACGAAATTGGTTATTTGATGAAGGTAAACTGTAATCATTATTTCTGTTGTTTTTGGAATACATATTTATTGTTTTAATATGTCCAAATTCCATCAGAACAATTGTAAATTTAATCCTCACTGATAAGAAAGTATGTTATCCTGGAGTTCATTTTTTCAAACCGCTGTTTCAGCTTCAAAGCACCAAAAAGGACTTGATTTTGAATTACTTACAATAAGGGTATTGAAATCCCACCCGATTTATGCCTCCAAAGTTGAAAAGGTATGGCATTTACGAGAGGGTGTTCCTTCTGACCTGAAAAGGAAACTGAATATTCCTTCCTCAGATGAGGGCATAGATATTATTGCCCAAACATTTTCTGGGGAATACTGGGCTATACAATGCAAATTCAAAGCTTCGAAAGAGCCACCCACGATGAGGGAGCTTTCTACATTCAACAATCTTGCCCATACCCATTGCAAGAACATCTCCATGGCAATTCTTTTCCATACAGGTGAGAGAGGTGTTCGAAAGAAGCATTTGATGGGAGATAAGTATTCAGAGGTGGGACTGGAATTCTGGCTTGGTCTTTCCCAGGAGGAGTGGAATACCATCAATACAGATTCCAAGAGA
>JBILSG010000037.1:0-12128 GCA_044372235.1 Chitinophagaceae bacterium | reverse complement strand
GAGGTTGCCAATGGTTGCTGATATTCCCCACACAGAGGGAGACATTACTTTGTTGCAATGGATTATTCTGCTTATGGCAAGTTCAGTCAGTACACCACGCTTGGAACCCATCAGCTCATGCCATTCGTCTACTGCAATAACTTCCAGGTTTTCAAAAAGTAATCCATGGTCTTTTGTGGAAAGCAGGATATGCAAACTTTCCGGCGTGATGATGAGTATTTCTGGCAGGTTATTGCGTTGTTTTTGTCTTTCTGCTGTTGGGGTATCTCCATTTCTGATGCCGACCTGCCATGACATTTCAAGTGATTTAATCACTTCTTCCATCGCCCGACCAATGTCTTTTGCAAGGGCCCTGAGTGGGGTAATCCAAAGTAGTCGGATTTTATTTTTTCTTCGGGTTTGCCAGTTGTCCGGATGGGCATTGATGAACCTGATGAGTGCGCCCAGAAAAACAGCATAGGTCTTACCACATCCTGTTGGGGCATTAACCAATCCACTTTTCCCTTCAGCTATCAGCTTCCAGGCCTCCTCCTGAAATGGAAATGGACTTTTTTCCTGCCGGTCAAGCCATGATGATATGATACCGAAGCCATGCACCTTATTTATCGGGTGTACCTCCAATGAGCAGGACTATTTCTCCGCGAACACTTTTACTTGAAAAATGATCATGCACTTCCTGAAGGGTACCACGTATGGTCTCTTCAAATTTTTTAGACAGCTCACGGGAAACGGCACATGGCCTGTCTGCCCCAAAATAGGTGATGAGCTGGAGCAGCGTTTTCACAAGCCTCACAGGAGATTCATAGAGAATGATTGTTCGGGGCTCTGCAGAGAGACTTGTTAGTAATGTATGTCTTCCTTTTTTCAGGGGCAGAAATCCTTCAAAACAAAAGCTATCAGTGGGGAGTCCGCTGTTCACCAGTGCCGGAACAAAAGCTGTTGCTCCTGGCAGGCATTCCACGCGGATATCATTTTTGATGCATTCCCTGATGATGAAAAACGCAGGGTCAGAAATGCCAGGTGTTCCTGCATCCGTGATGAGTGCAAAGGTTTTGCCGGCCTGCAGTTCTTCTATGAGTCTGCTGGTTATTTTGTGTTCATTGTGCTGGTGATATGGAAGCATTGGCTTACTTATGCCATAATGCTTGAGTAAAACACCTGATGTTCTGGTGTCTTCAGCCAGTATAGTGTCCACTTCCTGTAAAACCGTAACAGCTCTATAGGTCATATCAGCAAGATTGCCTATTGGCGTTGGTACGATATACAACATGATGAATGGATTGAATTCCTCAGATGATGCTAACCTCAAAGGACTCCATCACCTGATTGGCCAGGAGCTTTGAAGCAGCAAGTTCTCCAGCCTGCAGGGCATCAGCTTCACTTTCAGCATCAACCTGAAGTGTTATTCTTTTGCCAATCCTTACATCTTCGATTTGATTTAATCCCAGGTTATGAAGTCCGCCTAATACAGCCTTGCCCTGTGGGTCAAGCAGGTCTTTCAGGGGCATTATGTTGATGGCAACAGAATAGGTCATGTGGTCTTGTTTTTGAGCAGCAAAGATACTGCAATATAGGTAAGGAAAATAAATGGCACCGCAAGCCAGTTTAAGAGTACAATACCAGCAACAGCTATGAAAAGCAGAATATACCTTGCTTTATTTTCAGCAAAACCCCATGTTTTGAATTTGAGGTTAAGTAGTGAAAGCCTGGAAACCATGAGCCAGGAAATAACCACTATGATGGCGTAAAGTACCCACTTGTTGAGCAGCAATAACTGAATATTATAAGTGTTATATAGTAGCAGCAAGGGGAATGATGCGATAAGTAATCCCGCTGCAGGTGTTGGCATCCCTTCAAAACCTTCTCTTGTGGTTGTATCGATGTTAAACCTGGCCAGGCGCCAGGCTGCAGCCATGGGGAAAATCATGGCAGGAAGAAGCCAGATTACCGGTGTATCCATGCCATCAGGTTCCTGTGCAAAAGTAATTCTGAGCAGCTGATACAGGATGAGGCCCGGCGCAACGCCAAAAGTGACCACATCGGCAAGGGAATCAAGTTGTTTGCCCATTTCAGAAGTGGCTTTGAAGAGACGGGCTACAAAACCATCCAGAAAATCTATTATGGCAGCTAACCCAATGAAAAAGGCAGCCCAGGCAGTTCTTTCAGGTAAAAAAATCTGCCAGGTTCCATCCTGCATGCTCAGGATTGTTTCTCCTGTTTGCAGGGTCAGTATGATGGCAATGAAACCACAGCTGAGGTTCAACAGGGTAAATAGATTGGGTATCTGTTTCATGGGGAGATTGGTTTTTAATGGAGGATGTACCTTATTTCTTCATCAGTTTTTCTATCTCCTCAGCTTTTACCGGAATGTTTTTGAAAAGGTCTTTGTTTCCTGTTTTGGTTATCCAGATATTGTTTTCTATTCTGACACCCATTTGTTCTTCTTCTATGTAAATACCGGGTTCAACAGTAAGTACCATTCCTTCTTGCAATGGTTCTGTTTTAGTACCCAGGTCGTGCACATCTATGCCCAGGTGATGTGAAATGCCGTGGTAAAGGTATTTCCTGTATGCCCTGTTGTCAGGTGACTCGTTTTTGACATCTGACTTGCTGATCAATCCGATTTTCAGAAACTGTTTTGTAGCCTCATCGCCAACCATATCATGGTATTTTACGATTGTAATACCAGGTTTAAGCAGACTTTTGGCGTAGTCATGCAGGTGAAGACAGGCGTTGTAAACCTCTTTTTGTCTTTTGGTGAACTTACCATTTACTGGAACGGTTCGGGTGAGGTCTGCGCAATACCCGCCATATTCTGCACCAAAGTCCATCAGCACCAGCTCACCATCCCGGCATTCCTGGTTGTTGGCAATATAATGCAGGGTTCTGGCTCTGTCACCGCCTGCAATGATTGAACTGTAAGCCGGACCAGCTGACCTGTTCATCATAAATTCATGGATGATCTCTGCTTCAATCTGGTTTTCAAATACACCTGGCGTAATGAATTGAAGCAGCCTGCGGAATGTTTTTTCAGTGATGTCAACCGCCTGCTGCAAAACTGCCACTTCGAGTGGAGATTTTATGGCCCGGAGGTTGCGCATGATTTTGGCTGCCCGCCTATAATTATGTAGTGGATAGCGCGATTTCATTTCCTGTGCAAAACGGTAGTCTCTTACAGCAAGGAGATTCGCTTTCCTGTCATTTTCATTTGTATTCAGGTATATGTTGTCTGCCAGGTGGATCATGGGTTGCAGTAAGCCATCCAGTGTATCCAGCCAAACAATTGTTTCAATGCCAGAAAGTGCTGTAGCTTCTGATGCCCGGTGTCTTCTGCCGTCCCATTTTTCTTTTAGCTCGTTGGGTCTAACCAGCACCAGCACTTCACGGTATTTTTTATCCGGATTATCCGGGAAAAGGATCAGCATGGTGTCTTCCTGGCGAATGCCTGTAAGCCAATAGAGGTCAGCGTTTTGTTTGAAAGGGTAGAGTGCGTCGCCGTTGGACGGGATTTCATCATTGCTGTTGAAAACAGCAATGCTTTTTTTGTCCATGCTGGCCATGAAACGCTTTCTGTTCTCGATGAATATGTTGGGATCTACCAGTTCTGAATACATATTAATAATTTAATGACGTAAAGATAAAGAACGTTGCTTAACGATCCGACTTAAAAAAATCCTTCATCTGCAAAACTGTAATATCCATCTGTACTTACGATTATGTGATCCAGTACCTGAATGTCGAAATACCTGGCTGCATTTCTGATTTTGATAGTCAGTTCTTCATCAGCTCTCGATGGTCGAAGATTGCCTGAGGGGTGGTTGTGACAAAGGATTATGCTTACTGCATCTTCCTCCAATGCTTTTTTCAGAATTATTCTGGGGTCGGCAACAGTGCCAGTCATACCCCCGCTGCTGATGATTTCAAAATGCCTGATGCGGTTAGCCCTGTTAAGGAACAATACGGCAAACACTTCATGCGGAAGGTCCATGAGCATCGCCTGCAGGTATTTCGCTACCGAGGCACTTCCGTTGATGGTTTCTGTCTGCAGGTGTTCGGAAGCCATCCTGCGCCTGCCAAGCTCCAGGGCTGCCTGGATGATAACCGCTTTTGCCAATCCAATACCCTTGGTTTTCATGAGTTCCCGGGTGGATAGTCTGGCGAGGTCGTTTAGCCTGTTTTTACTCCTGGCAACCAGTTCCTGTGCCAGATCCATGGCAGATTTTTCTTTTGTTCCATTCTGAATGAGAATCGCCAGTAATTCACCATCAGTCAGGGCTGAAGCCCCTTTGAGCTTCAGTTTTTCTCTTGGTCTGTCTGCCGTTGCCAGATTTTTGATGCTTCGATTCTCTGGTTTTGTCTCATAATCTGCTTGATTTCTTTTTTCTCTTCCTTCCACTTGTTTCATTTCCTTCAGTTTTTATCTTTTTAAAGTATCTTTGCGCCTTCAAAATATTTCATATGCAACGCAATGGTCCTTCCTGCAAGGTTTTCTCCGGCACCAGTTCTCAGTATCTCGCCGAGCAGATCGCAGCCTACAGCGGTGGTACACTCGGTAAAATCAGCATACAAAAATTCAGTGACGGAGAAATACAGCCAATTTTCCTCGAAAGTATACGAGGTGATTATGTTTTCCTTGTGCAAAGCACGTTCGCACCCGGGGATAATCTCATGGAATTACTGTTAATGATCGATGCGGCGAAGCGTGCTTCTGCGTATAAGATCATCGCTGTGATGCCTTATTTCGGTTATGCAAGGCAGGACAGAAAGGATAAACCAAGGGTTGCCATCGGTTCCAAGATGGTGGCGAATATCCTTACAGCTGCTGGGGCAGACCGGGTTATTACCATGGATTTACATGCACCTCAGATCCAGGGATTCTTTGATATACCGGTTGATCACCTGGATAGTTCTGCAATTTTTATTCCTTACATAAGGGATCTGCAGCTGGAAAACCTTACCTTTGCTGCCCCTGACGTGGGAAGTGCAAACAGAATACGTGAAGTTGCCAGCTATTTTAATGTGGAAATGGTGATCTGTGACAAACACAGGAAGCGTGCAAATGAAATTTCCAGCATGGTCGTAATTGGTGATGTGGCGAACAGGGATGTGGTGCTGATTGATGATATCTGTGATACAGCTGGTACGCTCACAAAAGCAGCAAAGCTGCTGAAAGACAAAGGTGCCAGAAGTGTCAGAGCCCTTTGTACACATCCTGTGTTGAGTGGAAATGCTTATGTGAACATCGAAAACAGTGTGCTTGAAGAGCTTGTAGTTTGTGACACCATACCTTTGAGGGACCGTTCATCGAAACTGAAGGTTTTAAGTGTTGCGCAACTGTTCGGTGCTGCCATAGTAAACGCCTATGAAAACCAAAGTATCACGAGTCTTTTCATCCACTCACAGATGAGAAACAAATGACCGCAATTAGTCAATTTTTAAACACTATACAATGAAGACAATTACAATCGAAGGAAAATTGAGGACCGCAACCGGCAAAACAGCCGCCCGCCAGCTGCGCTCTCAAGACCTGGTACCTGGTGTAATTTACGGGGGTGCGACCGAAGTAAATTTTTCAGTTCCTGCCATTGCGCTTAAGCCTTTCATCTACACACCTGATTTTCAGCTGATTCAGGTTAATGTAGAAGGTAAATCCTACACCTGCATCCTGAAGGATCTGCAGTTCAACAAGGTGACAGACAAACTTACGCACATCGACCTGCTCGAGCTGGTTGAAGGCAAGAAAGTTACAGCCACCATCCCACTTAAGTTCGTAGGTGCATCTGTTGGTGTAAAAGCAGGTGGTAAACTTGAGCTTAGGCTTAAGTCTGTAAAAGTTAAAACACTTCCAAGTTTCCTCAGGGAAAATATTGAGGTGGATATCACCAACCTCGAATTGAATGCCAATATTCGTGTTCAGGATATTGTAGCTGAAAATATTGAAATTCTCAACTCTCCAAGAATTCCAATTGCCTCAGTAACCATGACACGTCAATTGAAACAGGAAGAAGCTGCAACAGCACCTGCCAAGAAAAAATAAGCTTTATAGCATATCTTTGAAGCCCCGTGTAGAGATCACGGGGCTTTTTTTATGAATAAGTTCCTGATTGTTGGTTTGGGTAATATTGGTGCAGAGTATGAGCACACCAGGCATAATATTGGTTTTGATATACTTGATGCATTCGTTGCTACCCATAAAAGTAGTTTTTCAGTAGAAAGACTTGCGTTTAAGGCAGAAGTTGCCATAAAAGGAAAAAAAATTATTTGTATTAAGCCCACAACGTACATGAATTTGAGTGGAAAAGCCGTCAAATACTGGCTTGAAAAAGAGAGAGTGGATAATGACCACCTCCTGGTTCTGGTAGATGAACTTGCAGTTCCGCTGAATAAGCTGAAAATCAAGCCTGCCGGAAGTGATGGTGGTCATAATGGATTGAAGAGCATTCAGGAATTACTGGGTACAGCTCAATATCCGAGGCTCCGTTTTGGCATAGGAAACGATTTTCCCAAAGGTCGACAGATAGACCATGTTTTGGGGAAGTGGAAAGCATCGGAAGAGGAAGTGATTCAGCAGAAAATTACACGTTGTATCCAGGCGATTGAGGAGTTTGTGTTTGTTGGACTTGAAAAAACCATGGCACAGGTCAATAATCTTGAATTCTAGCCTGTTTATGCTTATTTTCGGTGAAACGATCCATTTCCTGCCATGAGTGATTCTATTCAACCGTATAAAAACCTTGAAACAATGAAATTTTTGTGCATCGGACGAAATTATGTGGAGCATGCCAAAGAGCTTGGCAATGAAGTGCCTGAGGAACCGGTTATTTTTATGAAGCCTAAGTCTGCTATGCTGCAGCCTAACAGTCCTTTCTATTATCCAGAATTTACCAATGAGCTTCATTATGAGTGTGAGTTAATTCTGAGGATTTCCAAGAATGGCAAATATGTCAATGAGCGCAGTGCCTCAAAATATTACGATGCCATTTCGGTTGGTATTGACTTTACGGCAAGGGATGTGCAATCTGAATTGAAGAAGAAGGGATTGCCCTGGGAAAAGGCCAAAGCGTGGGATGGTTCAGCCATTCTGGGAAACTGGCAGCCGATTGGGGAGGCTTTCAAAAAAGATGATATCCGCTTTAAAATGCTTAAAAACGGACAAACCGTGCAGGATGGACATTCTGCGGATATGATTCATGATTTCGATAAAATCATTGCGCATATCTCCAATTATTTTTCATTGAATATCGGGGATGTGATTTTTACGGGAACACCAAAAGGGGTAGGGGAGTGTGTTGTAGGCGATGAGCTGGAAGGATTTCTTGGTGCGGATTCTATGTTTAAACTCATTGTTCAGTAAAAAAATATTTCGTAGCTTATGGGTTCATCCAATCATAAGCTTATGAAAATTTCATTTCACGGTGCTTCACGCTGTGTTACAGGTTCCAAACACCTGTTGACTCTGAACAATGGCAAAAAAATCCTGCTTGATTGTGGCATGTTTCAGGGCATGGGTAAAGAAACCGATGCACTTAACAGGCAGTGGGGATTTGAACCACGTGATATCGATTACCTTATTCTTTCGCACGCACATATTGACCACAGTGGTCTGATTCCCAGATTGGTTAGTGATGGGTTTACAGGGAAAATATTTTGTACTCCCGCAACAATGGAACTCACTAGCGTCTTGCTGGAAGATTCCGCAGGTATTCAGGAAGATGATATCAAATACGTTAATAAGAAAAGGAAAGCAGCTGGACTACCTCCTCTCAAACCTTTATACACTTCAGAGGAGGCTCATAAGGCCATAGATCAGTTTCATGCCGTTGATTATAATCTTTGGTTTAAGCTGGAGGATGGACTTGAATTGCAGTATACTGATGCCGGACATATTATAGGAAGTGCCGCTGTTCACCTGAAAATTAATGAAGGCGGAAGTCAGCGACAACTGACCTTTAGCGGGGATGTGGGGAGATACAGGGATGCCATCCTGAAATCGCCGGCAACATTCGAACAGGCAGATTTTATTATTCTTGAATCCACGTATGGCAACTCCCTGCATGACCTACATAATCCAACTCCGGATCACCTGCTGGAATGGATTGAAAAAACCTGTCTGAAAAAAAAGGGTAAGCTCATTATCCCGGCTTTTAGTGTAGGGCGTACCCAGGAGTTATTGTTTGCGCTGAATCAGCTTGAACTGGAAAGGCGTTTGCCGGAACTCGATTATTTTGTAGACAGTCCGCTCAGCGTTCATGCTACCCAGATCGTAAAAAAATATCCCCATGATTTCAATGCCAGAATCCAGAAAATACTTGAAAAGGATGAAGATCCATTTCAGTTTGCCGGACTTCAATTCGTAAAAACTGTTGATGAGTCCAAGTTGCTCAATTTTCGCAATGAACCTTGTGTAATTATTTCTGCCAGTGGAATGGCTGATGCCGGAAGGGTTAAACACCACATCAGCAACAACATAGAGAATTCAAGAAACAGTATCCTAATGACGGGCTATTGTGAGCCCCATTCACTTGGCGCACGACTGCTTTCAGGGAAAAAGGAAGTAAATATTTATGGGGTTGCCCATGAGGTTCATGCAGAGGTAGGTAGTATCAGGAGTATGAGTGCCCATGGCGATTATGAAGACCTATCGCAGTTCCTGTCTTGCCAGGATCCCAAAGCTGTAAAAAAGCTTTTCCTCGTACATGGAGAATATGAAGTTCAGGTTGATTTCAGGGAAAGACTGTTGCGAAAAGGCTTTATGGATGTGGAAATCCCCGAATTGCACCAGGAAATCGGCTTGGGTTGATTTCCTTCTTACCTCCCCCTTGTCACCTGTCACTCGTCCCTCGTCCCTCGTCCCTTGTTCCTCGTGCCTTGTCCCTCGTCCCTCGTCCCTTGTTCCTCGTGCCTTGTCCCTCGTCCCTCTTCCCTTGTCCCTCTTCCCTTGTCCCTCTTCCCTTGTATTATCACCAATCCCCGCCTGCACCGCCGCCGCCGAAGCTGCCTCCGCCGAAGCCACCAAAGCCTCCGCTGCTGCTGCTACCAGAGCTGCCTCCCCAGTGTCCACCACCAGTAGGGAAATACATGAATCCGCCACCCCTGCGGTATCCGCCACCGCCACCACCGCCTCTGCGTTTCAATACGCTCAAGATGATGACTACCAAGATGATGATGAAAATGGCAGGAATGCCTTCTTTGTCGTCTTTCGACCTGTAGTTTTCCGGTGCGGTATATTCACCCTTGACAGCTGCTATAATTGCATCCGTGCCTTGGTCGAGTCCCCTGTAATAATCGTTTTCTTTGAAGTTAGGCCTGATT
This sequence comes from Chitinophagaceae bacterium, assembly GCA_044372235.1. Lineage (GTDB taxonomy): Bacteria > Bacteroidota > Bacteroidia > Chitinophagales > Chitinophagaceae > Pollutibacter. The sequence goes on along the minus strand of JBILSG010000037.1, from coordinate 2,816 downwards.
TCGTTGGAGATGATCTGTTTGGCCGTAGCATCCGGCAGGGCACCTTCCAGTCCGTACCCCGTGGCAATGAACATTTTCCGGTCGTCTTTGGCAATCAAGACCAATGCACCATTGTTGAATTCCTGGTTACCGATTCCCCATGACCTGCCCAAAGCAAAGGCATAGTCGGCAATATCGTAATTGCCGGTACTGGCGATGATGACCACTGCAATCTGGGTAGATGTACTGTCATCAAAAGCCACCAATTTTCGTTCCAAAGCTTCTTGCTGGTCTGGCGCCAGTGTGCCAGTATAATCAGTCACCAGGCGGGGCGGCTGGGGTCTTGCTGGCAAATCCTTTTCAAGCTGACCAAAGGAGATGCCGGCAATAGACAAGAGCAGAGATAGGAGAACAATCCTTTTCATTTTCCAAATACGATCCCGTCGGCCAGTTCATTTTGGTCATCCCGCTGGTAGGGAAAGTTTGATTTAAGTGCTTCTCCAACATCACCAATCATGTGACAGATGCCATCCGTAAAATGTTTCGCTTTGAATTCGGACATGATGGTTTTGACCTCATTTTCCCAGAAGGCTTGTCCCATCTTTTTGTAAATACCCTCGTCTGCCAGAATGGCCATCTGCTTATCGTCCATAGCAAAATAAAGAAGGACGGCATTGTGGTCTTTTGTTTTGGTCATCTCCAGTTCTGTAAACAGCTCCATCGCACGGTCCATGGGATTGATGAATCTACAGTGGCTTTCCACGAAGACCCTAATCTCACCACTGGTCATGTTTTCAGCAGAACGGATGGCTTCCACCATCCGTTCCTCTTCTTCCTGGCTGAAGAAGCGTTTCTTTTTTCCGGTTAAAAACCCGAGTATATCCACCGTATTTATTTGTTAAAGTCAACTGTTGGTGCCTTATCAGCCCCAGCTTCAGCAGCGAAAAATCCTTTTTCCTGGAATCCGAAGATGCCGGCAAATAACACCATCGGGAACTTCTTCACAGTAGTGTTATAGTCCTTAACGGCGTCATTGAAGTCGTTGCGGGATACTTTGATCCTGTTTTCAGTTCCTTCAAGCTGAGCTTGCAGATCGCGGAAAGCTTCTGTGGCTTTGAGTTCAGGATATTTTTCAACTGTTACCAATAAGCGGCCGATGGCGCTACTGAGTGCACCCTGTGCTTTTTGGAATTCAGCGATTTTTTCCGGACTCAGGTTGGTTGGATCAATGGTTGTTTGGGTGGCTTTGGCACGGGCTTCAATCACCCCGGTAAGGGTTTCCTGTTCGAAGTTGGCAGCTCCTTTAACGGTGTTTACCAAATTGGGGATGAGGTCTGCACGGCGCTGGTAATCACTTTCCACATTGGCCCACTTGCCTTTCACCTCCTGGTCTTTTTGAACGAGGCCGTTATAGCCGCTGCAACTGCAGCCACCAAGCAAGAGAATAAAACCCAGAATCGAAATCAGAACAATGTTACGTGTGCTCATTTTTTTTGTGTTATATGGTACAAAGGTACGAAAAAGCCCCAAAGTCATGTAAACCTTGGGGCGATGTGCATCCGGAAAGGATGAGTGGTTATTTTTTGATAGCAGCGATACCAGGAAGTTCTTTTCCCTCAAAGAATTCGAGCATGGCGCCACCGCCGGTAGACACATAGCTAACTTTTTCGTTGAATCCGAACTGGTTGACGGCAGCAACGCTGTCTCCGCCACCCACCAGGGAGAAAGCGCCAGCCTGGGTTGCTTCCGCAACGGCTTCGGCTATGGCTTTGGTGCCGGCCTGGAATTTCTCCATCTCAAAAACACCCATTGGGCCATTCCATAGGATGGTTTTGCTGCGTAAGATTACTTCCCTGAAGTCTGCACGGGCTTGGGTGCCAATATCCAGTCCCATCCAACCGGCAGGTATATTACCGCTTTCGCAGTTGGAGGTTTGCGCATCAGCAGCAAATTTGTCGGCAATGGTGCTATCGATAGGCAGGTGGATGTTTACCCCTTTGGCTTTGGCCTTTTCAAGCAGTTCAGCTGCCAGTGGAAGACGGTCTTCTTCGCACAAGGAGTTACCAATTGCTTTTCCTTGTGCTTTCCAAAATGTATAAGCCATGCCACCGCCGATGATGATATCGGTAGCTTTTTCGAGCAGGTTTTCGATGATCAGGATTTTGTCTGAAACTTTTGCGCCTCCGATGATGGCGGTGAAGGGGCGCTCAGATTGCAGGAGCACTTTTTCAGCACTGGCTACTTCACCTTCCATGAGGAGTCCGAACATTTTCTTGTCACCATCGATGAAGTCGGCTATTACAGCTGTAGAAGCATGAGCCCTGTGGGCAGTGCCGAAGGCGTCGTTGACATAAACATCACCAAGCTTGCTCAGTTTTTCAGCAAAAACCATATCGCCTTTTTCTTCTTCCTTGTGGAAGCGGAGATTTTCGAGAAGCAAAACGTCGCCGGCTTCCAACAGGTCGGCAGCTTTTTGTGCCGGTTCTCCAATGCAATCAGATGCAAAAAATACTTCGTGCTGATCTCCTACGAGCTTTTGCAGGTGAGGAACGAGGTGGGAGAGGGAATATTTGTTGGTCGGACCATCCTTGGGTCTACCCAGGTGACTCATCAGGATTACAGATCCGCCATCGGCGAGGATTTTTTGAATGGTGGGGATAGCTGCCTGCATGCGGGTGTCATCAGTTACCTGAAACTGGTCGTTTAAGGGCACGTTGAAATCAACGCGGACAAGAACTTTTTTGCCTCCGAAATTGAAATTACTGAATTGCGTCATGGTAAGATTTTAAAAAGAAACCCGGCAGTTTTGCTGCCGGGTTAAAATATTGATTGTGATT
>JBILSG010000280.1:0-3743 GCA_044372235.1 Chitinophagaceae bacterium | reverse complement strand
CACCAAATAAATCTGCCGGGTGAAATTGGTCTACATAAAACGGACTGCCTTTTATGGAAGCATAAGGAAGTCTTCCTGAATTACTATTCTGCTGCACACCTTCAAAGTTAACTTCATAAACTGCAAGGGTAAATGCAGCATTACTGAAATCCGACACGGGCAGGTAACCTGATGCTGATTGACCATACACGAGAGGTATGGACAAACAGGAGAAGATGAACAGTATGTATTTCATGATGAACTGCTTCATGCTGATTTTTTTATCTACAGGCAAAGGTACAAAATAGGCATCAATCATTGCTGTTGACGCCTTTATTGATCAGATTGAGTAAACCAAGTACCTCTTCTTCCTGTCGGAGAGAATTACCTGAAAAATCATTTCTTTTAAGGGGCCATTTTTCTGCAGAAATACACTTTCTCAATTCCTGAAAAGTCAGCCGCTTAAGATATACCATTTGTCTTCCTGATTTCAAAAAATAGAAACGCTTATCCTTGAAAAAATACTTGTTCATGGTGCTGAACAAAGAATCTGACTTTGCTACTTCTCTGATAGTTACCTTCATGAGTGTATAGTAGCCATCATTCAGGTGCACGGCAAATTTGATATCGCCATTGAATTTACTTCTTACTACTTCTTCATTACTACTAATTACCCTACCCATTTCGTTTGACATGAAGCTGCTATCAAACTCGACCCTTGAAATCTGACCATTATCCGCTTTTTCGATACCCAATTTATCCAGGTAATGTATTTCATGTGTTGCTAAGTTCAACCTAACCTTGAACTTTCCAAATGAATTTCCCTGACTGTCGTATAGTGTTGCATTCTTCCATGCCTCATCAAGAAAAGGTGAACCATTTATTTTCTCATACCGCAACTTGTTTTCCTGACCTGTGAGTCCATAAATGTATATGCCGCCATCTCGTGTAGATGCAGAAGGCCCTTGCTCGATCATCAACTGTGCATTAAGTTTCACAGAAAACATCACCAATAAAAAAAATATTCTAGCTGACAAACTCCTAAACATGATAGCCGTATTCCCTTAAATGTGATTCATTGTTGCGCCAATTGTTTCTTACCCTCACAAAAATCTCAAGAAAAACCTTGCTATCCAGAAACAACTCTATTGACTGCCGGGCAGAAGTGCCTAATTTTTTAATCATAATGCCACCTGCGCCTAAAATGATTGCCTTTTGCGACTCCCGCTGTACGATTATATCTGCAGAAATTTTAATGAGGGTAGACTTCTCTTCAAATGCAGTTACAAGCACGGTAGACTGATATGGAATTTCTTCATCAAATAATTCAAATATTTTTTCTCGAATCAGCTCACCGCAAAAAAATCTGGTAGGCATATCGGTGAGATCCTCTTGATCATAAAAGGGTTCTCCCTCCGGTAAAGAATCTATTATTTTCTGCTGGAGTGCATCCAAGTGGTTTTTTTTAGATGCAGAAACGGCTATGATATCAGAACAATACTTCTTGTTGCTGAAAAATGAAATGGCTTCTTCAATTCTCGAAGGCTTTACCATGTCTATTTTATTCAATACCAGAATTGCCTTAACCTTCAATGATAAGGCAGTGAAAAGAGAATCCAATTCTTCAAAATCATCCCTGACATCTGCCATGAGTAAACATACATCTGCATCCTCCATACTAGACTTAACTGCTTCCATCATTTTATGATGCAACTTATATCTGGGTTCAATGACACCAGGCGTGTCAGAAAAAACCACCTGATAATCTGGCCCATTGAGAAATGCCCTGATCCTGTGCCGGGTAGTTTGAACTTTAGAGGAAACAATTGCCAGCTTTTCTCCAATTAATGCATTCAATAAAGTACTTTTTCCTGCATTTGGCTTACCTATAATATTAACAAATCCGGACTTCATATATCATGCAAAGGTAACATGTTCAAAATTGTTTTGCTGATATTAGATTTTAGTGTACATTTGCAACGCGAAGTAGAGCAGCGGTAGCTCGTCGGGCTCATAACCCGAAGGTCACTGGTTCGATCCCAGTCTTCGCAACTAAAAAAAGCAACCAATTGGTTGCTTTTTTCTTTTCAGGCACTCCTTAGTTAGTTTCCTTTTTTTACACTACTCGCACCGCTTGCCCTTGTTGAGAGGCTTTTGGGAGAACCATAATATGTTATAGAACTTGCACCTGTTGCATTGGCACCCAATGCGCCAGAAACACCAAGTTTAATGGTTGAAGCACCTGTAGCCTTTAACTCAGCATCTACAACCTTAAATGCAGCTCCTGATAGTTTACTGGCCCCTGTGAGGTCTGCAACCACCTTATCAGCACTACCCATAACTTCAATATCAGAGGCCCCTGTGAAATTCAGATTCAGAGATCCACATTCCAGCTTTCCAGAAAAATCACTGGCACCGGTAAACCTTACTGTCAGCTCCTCAGACTTAATCAGATCAGTAATCAAAAAATCAACTGCCCCTGAGGCATTTATACTTTTAACTTCTGGAGAAGAGATATACACTTTGAATTCAGGATTTTTTCCCCACCAACTCATAGAGGCACCATCAAGTTCGATATTCAAAATACCAGCTGAAACGCGTGTAATGATTTTATCACGCGCTGACTCTGTGGAAGCACTGACGCCAACTGCATGTTTGGCACTCTGGGAATAATAGACTTTAAATGGTCCTTTTACACTGATACCTTTAAACTCCCCCAGATCTCGCAAGACCACATTTTTATCATTCATGATGACTTTATCCTGTGCGGCTGCCTCAAAATATATCAAACTTACTAAAACAAAAAAAAGAGGTTTCATAATAAAATATTTGTGTGTAGTTAACTAATATCCATATACGCAAAAGCAAGCATAAAGTTACATGACATATATTTTACAATTAATTCCGAATGAATAACAAGTAATGTCTAATTTTGCAACGTTCCCGGGGTGCTGTATTTACCAATATGGCTGAGATCAAACCCGTTAGAACCTGATCAGGATAATGCCTGCGCAGGGAAGGAAGAAACAGTTCTTGTTATCCTTTCCTGTTTTTGTCAACCTGGCTGATATTTTTTCATTATCGGACAAAACAAAAACAGTATGAGTATCGAAAAAAAATTATTCGCTTTCTGCCTTTTCATTACAGGCAGTCTCTCAGCTTTAAGCCAATCAAAAACGGTAAGTGACAGTGTAAAAACAGCTCCTAAGAGCAAGCTTATGCCTGCAATTGAAATTCGGGCTGTAAGGGCAGCAAAGGAGTATCCCTTTACCCAAACCCTAATCACAAAATCAACCATTGAAAAAAATAACTTGGGGCAAGACATCCCATTTTTACTTAATCAGGTTCCCGGAGCAGTTGCCAATGCAGATGCAGGCAATGGTATTGGCTATACAGGCATTCGGATCAGGGGCACAGATCCGTCAAGAATAAACTTCACTTTAAATGGCATAGCCTTCAATGATGCGGAATCACAGGGAGTATTTCTTGTAAATCTGCCAGATATTCTTTCCTCTACAAACAGTATTCAGGTGCAGCGTGGCGTTGGCACAAGCTCAAACGGTACCGGAGCCTTTGGCGCAACAGTTAATTTGCTCACCAATGAGGTGAGTGAAAAGGCATACGGACAAATCAGCAATAGCCTGGGCTCCTTCAATACGAGGAAGCATACGGTAAAGGCTGGAACAGGACTCATCAATAACAGATACACTTTAGACCTGCGGTTGTCTTCTCTTGCCAGTGATGGTTATATAGACAGGGCATCA
>JBILSG010000279.1:0-3760 GCA_044372235.1 Chitinophagaceae bacterium | reverse complement strand
GAAGTTAACTTTGAAGGTGTGCAGCAGAATAGTAATTCAGGAAGACTTCCTTATGCTTCCATAAAAGGCAGTCCGTTTTATGTAGACCAATTTCACCCGGCAGATTTATTTGGTGCAAATGGTAAATATAGCGGAAGGATGCAGGTTAAATTGAATATGGCTTCTCAGGAAGTTTATTTCATTGGCGAAAAAGACAATGAATATGTGGCACCGTCGTCATTTTCAAAGCGGGTGGTAATTTTTTCGGATAATGCAGGCAAAGATACACTGGCCATATTTGAAAGAAATATTCCGGGTATGCAGCTGAATAACCGTCCTATTGCTGACTATGTTGAGGAAATGGTGGATGGTAAGGTCAAATTATACAAGTATACAAAAAGATATGTTGCATCTGCAGACTCCATGTTCGGAACATTGAAAAGATATTATTTTGCAAATACAGTGCATTATTTTCTATCAGATGAAAAAGACGTACTGCTGATTAAAAAGATGAACCTGTCTGGTATTGCAGATTTATTGGGAGACAGGGGAACAGTACTAAAATGGGCTGAACAAAATCGGCTTAACCCCAAAAGGGAAGAAGATCTAATCGCATTAATCAGGAGATGGAATTTCGAAATAGCATATAAATAACAGGTATTCAATTACCCCAAAAAACAAAAAATGCCAGGATTTACCCTTGCAATCGTAGGACGCCCCAATGTGGGCAAAAGCACCTTTTTCAACAGATTACTCGAGCAGCGTAAAGCTATCGTAGAAGATACACCCGGAGTGACGAGAGACAGACAATATGGTATTTCTGAATGGAATGGAAAAACGTTCAATGTAATTGATACTGGCGGATTTGTTCCTGATGGGGAAGAGGTTTTTGAAAAAGAAATCAGAGAACAGGTGATGATCGCTGTGGAAGAGGCAAATGCCATTGTATTTATGGTGGATGTCACAACTGGCATAACTACACTTGACGAGGCGATGACTTCAATCCTGAGAACGGCTAAAAAGCCTGTTTTTCTCGTTGTAAACAAAGTTGACAATTCAGCCAGGCATATTGATGCCACTGAATTCTATTCGCTTGGTATTGAAAAAACATTTTTTGTTTCTTCAATGTCTGGTAGTGGGACAGGTGATTTACTGGATGAGGTATCAAATCTGATAACAATTGATGTTGATCAACCTGGAGAAGATCTACCAAAAATTGCTATTATTGGTCAGCCTAATGTTGGAAAATCTTCTTTGCTGAATGCAATGGTTGGTTCTGAACGAACAATTGTAAGTGATATTGCTGGCACAACCAGGGATACAATCCATACCCACTATAACCTTTTTCAAAAAGAGTTTATATTGATAGATACGGCTGGTATCAGGCGTAAAACCAAAGTACACGAAGACCTTGAGTTCTATTCGGTAATAAGGGCAATTAAAGCGGTTGATGAAGCCGATGTGTGTCTGATTATGATTGATGCTGAGAAGGGTATTGCACAACAGGATTTAAATATTTTTTCTCTTGCCGTTAAAAAAGGGAAGGGTGTTGTGATGATAGTCAACAAATGGGATTTGGTTGAAAAGGCAACCAATACCGCCAGAGACTATGAAAAAGAACTCAAAAACAGGCTTGCTCCATTTACTGATGTTCCCGTAATTTTCATCTCTGCAAAAGAAAAGACGAGGATATTTAAAGTCATTGAAACTGCGCTTGAAGTTTGCGAAAACAGAAAGCGGAGAATCCAGACATCAGTACTCAATGAAGAGATGCTTAAAGTAATTGAAGCGTACAGACCTCCGGTTGTAAGGGGCAATTCAGTCAAGATTAAATTTGTAACGCAGATACCCACAGCAGTTCCAAGTTTTGCTTTTTTTACTAATTATCCCGATGATATAAAAAATCCATACCGCAATTATCTTGAAAATCAGCTCAGGGAAAAATTCAATTTCAAAGGCGTTCCGGTAAGGATATTTTTCCGTAAAAAATAAAGAAGGGCGGCTGAAAAGCCGCCCTGACTGATTATGACCCAAAACTATAAACTAAAATTTATAGGCTAATGCTACAAGGAAACTGCCATTTGACTGTGTGGCAGCACCATCTTTGTTGAAGAACACTTTGTTGTTTGAAGATTCAAATCTTAACTCAGGAATGATGGTTAATCCACCCAGTTTGATATTACCTGAAATTGTATTGGCAAATATATTGCCACCAGATGCTGCAGTTCCGAGTGCTGAGAGTTGATTTTTATCACCAAATACTTCTGATCTTAATGTAATCCCAAACTTCTTGGCAGGATCATAGTTAAGATACAAAGCTGATCCAGACCAGGAACTGGCATCTCCGTATGTTCCTGATGTCTTAGCTGATGTACTGTTGATCGTACCATTATATCCAAGATTAAATTGATTGTTTATTTTGGCTGTAAAAACTACATCAAACTGTCTGATTTTAGCTTCATCAGCCGGACGTTGACCACCTACATAATTCACATAAACCTTTATATCGTCAGTGATAGCCTGACTAACCTGCAATAACAATGATTTTTTGTTGCCATCAGGAGCCTTTCTGTAGTCGGTCGGATTTGCAACACCAATCATAATGCCGGTACTCCCGAAAGTGAGATCAGATTTCAAGCCAGTATGTAAAAACGGACCATAGGAAAACATATAAGACATGCTGTAGTTTCTGTTTGCATAAGCATCTACCAATTCATATCCAACATGTGTGGCCCATGTTCCCGCTGTGAATTTAAGCCAGTCTGTAGCAGCAAAGGCCACATTCAGTTGTTTCACATAAGCCAGTATACCTTTATCGTTGTAGGCAAATTCTTTTGCTCTTCTACCGGCACCAAAATCTGCTGTTGCAGAGAATTTACCTGAAGCGTAATCCACTTTTGCAGACAACATTCCCAAAGCTACTTTACCATTGCTATTTGTAAAACTTGTTCTGTTATTGGAAGAAGTCTTGCCGAAGTCGGACCGGAAATAACCATCAATTGAACCTGTAAATGTGAAGTTGGAAGACTTTTCTTCAGCTGGTTTGGCTTCTGTTGATGTTTGTGCTGATGTAGTAAAAGGGAGAATTGCAATAGAGGCAATTAGGTAAAGTTTTCGTATCATTGTTTTGGTTTTTAGTTCTTAAAAGAGGGGTACAGCAGTGGCGAATGTTCTAGTCCAACACCGCCATGCGCTGTGCCCTGTTTATTTTGTATTATCCTTTTTGTGGATTTCTGCCATATTTTTCATCATGTTGCGTTGCATCCAGTCCCAGTTCTTCTTCTTCTTCACTAACCCTCAATGGCTGAATAAGATTGATAAACTTGAAAATGAGAAACGATACAACAAAGGAATAGGCTACAGCAATTCCCATTGCCTTCAACTGGGTGAGGAAGAAATCTGTGTTTCCATAGAATAAGCCATCATTTCCAGCACTGTTAACTGCCTTTGTTGCAAATACGCCGGTTAAAATCATGCCTACTATACCACCTAAGCCGTGGCAAGGAAATACATCGAGGGTATCATCAAGTGTAGATTTCTGTTTGTAATAAACAGCAATGTTGGAAATAATAGCAGCAATTACACCAATGAATATGCTTTGTGGGATTCCAACAAATCCAGCGCCGGGAGTTATGGCTACCAATCCAACCACAGCACCTATACAGAAGCCCATTACTGAAGGCTTTTTACCTTTCATTACATCGAAGAACATCCAGGAAAGTCCCGCAGCAGCAGCTGCCGTATTAGTTGTGGCGAAAGCAGATACCGCCAGTCCATTTGC
>JBILSG010000278.1:0-3763 GCA_044372235.1 Chitinophagaceae bacterium | reverse complement strand
CAGACCATCTGACCGGGTGGAGATCAGTCCGGTCATCAACTCCGCTGCTCGACAAACAACTATCACCCTCAGCACAGAGCAATACAATCCCGAAATCAGATACACAATAGATGGTTCCATGCCAACAGCAACATCTACTGTTTACACTGGTCCCTTTACCCTTTCAGGCTCTGCATTATTGAAAACAGCGGTCTTCAGAAACGGTAAGATAGCTCAGCAACCAGACACACTTGACCTTCGGCTGCACAAGGCCTTGGGAAAGACCGTCACTTACGTTAAAAAATGGAGTGGCAGTTATCCCGCACAAAAAGAACAAACACTCGTTAATGGATATACCGGTTCATTGACCTATCAGGATAAACAATGGCAGGGCTTCCTGACCGACCTGGATGTCACCATCGACCTGGGCATGCTGCAATCCCTTCAAAACGTTTCCTGCCGTTTCATGCAGGTTATTGGTCCGGGTGTTTATATGCCGAACTATATTGAAGTTTACACTTCTACAGACGGACAAACCTTCACCCCGGCAGGAAGGAACAACAATGATGTCTCTCCATTGTATGACAGGCTTACATTCAAAACTTTTTCCGTTGGCCTAACAAACACAACAGCAAGGTATGTGCGGTTCTTTGCCAAAAACCAGCGCGGGTTCATGTTTGCAGATGAAATCATCGTAGAGTAAATCAGGCCTGGCAGCAGCGCGATCCATAGCTATCAGGTTTGCTAAAACTCTTTTTCTGCCATCTCACTGGCGGGCAGGTTAAGCTTCCTGTTGCGCTTAGACAAACTGAATGCTGCAGAAAATTGTACCTGATCCGGTTCGTAAATATAATGTGTGGTACTGAAGAAATTCAATCCCCTTGTAGTTATGCGCTGACGGTTGGAGATACCCAGTCCTGCATCCATATTCAGCCACTGTGCCTGGAAGGTCCACCTACCCTCCTGTATACTCTTTCTGAAAGTTAGGTTCGGCACAACAAATGCGCCATCCTCACCCTGTGCAGTTGCACGGATTGAAAGGTAGTTCAAACTCCATTGTACAGTCCAGTTCTTGGGGAGTGTGAAAGACTGTGATGTATTGATGCTATATACCCAGCTGCTGTTTGTGAAGGGTAGCGAACCATCAAACAGCTCTCCTCTAATGCTGTACCTATATATGTTTCCACCTGCTATTACCTGCCACCATTGCACCGGACGAATTGTTAATGAGGCTTCCATACCTGTTTGCTTTGCTATGCCAGCATTGGTGAAAATTCTGTTGAGGATTGTATCATTGAAAACACTGTTTACACGCTGTATGGGATTTTTTATCCGCTGGTGGTAAAAGGCAAACGAGAAGTTTCCACCGGGCAACTTATGTTCCACACCCAGCTCCCATATTCCCGTTAATTCCGGTAACAATTCAGGGTCACCTTTTTCCAGTGTTTCTGTATGTTCCCGCTCCGGGAAGGGATTTAGCTCGAAGTTGTTGGTCCGCTTGATACGCCGTGTAAATGAATGTCTGACACTGACTTTGGGATGAGGCTGATATCGAATCAGGTAGGATGGAAAAAGATTAGGAAGGGTCAGCTTGGATGGAGAAATATTAACTGAAAAGTCTAACCTGCGCAACATGTGCTCAGCCCGGATTCCTGCCTGCCAGGCAAACTTTCCAGAAGCATCTCCATATTGCAGATAAGCAGCATGTATATTATTCTGTAAGTTCACCTTACTGGTAAACTGCGGATCGGTAATGAGCGTTCTGCTATCTCCATTTCGGTATTGATACAAAAAGTCGCCGCGCTGTAAATCATACCGAAACTGATAGCCAGTTTGCCAGGTTCTGTTTCCTTTGGTATGGGTGAGGTCTGCTTTATAACGGTATGCATGCAATGGATTGGTTGCCGGATTCCGGGTTTCCTGATATAGTTGTGATTTGTCAGTTCTATTATAATTGAAATTGGTTGTAAGCGAAGAAAGGTCTGCGCCCTCATATTGCAATGAAGAGCTGAAGGTGATTTGATCTGTGAGTTTATGATTGCTGGAAAGGCTGGCAAGCGTAAACCTCCCCCGCTTGTCGGCTGTATTTTCATTGTAAAAGGGAAAAGCCGGCAGGATTCCTGATGCTGAGCTTCTTGTTACTGTATAAAGGAGATCAGCTACCCTGCTTTGGAAACGATACCCGCTATAGAAACCAGCCTCCAGGCTGTTTCTGGCATTAATCTGATAATTTACAGCTACCCGCCCTCCATAATTATATCTACGAAAACTCCTTTCTCCCATAGAAGGGAATGAAGTTTTTATACCATTACTGCTGGTAAACACTTCCCCCTCCCGGAAGCCAGACATATCATTCTTCAGGTAATTCAAGCCGGTTGTGATATCCCACTGACCTTTCCTGAATCCTAACGAGATATCGGCAGACTGCCTGAGGGGATTGGTATAACGCTGGTTGTCAAACTCATTCAATGAAGGTGCACCTTGCATGAGATTGGATTGCACCACCCAACCCCCTTGGGGCGCGGATTTGGTGATGACATTCAAAATTCCACTTTTCCCATCGGCATCAAAAGCTGCACCAGGTGTTGAGATAATTTCAACCCTATCAATGGCATTCGCAGGCAGCTGTGCCAAGACAAAAGCTGGTTCACCCTGTGTGGGTCTGCCATTGATGAGCACCTGAAAGCTGGATGAACCCCTTAACTGAATATCGCCCTGCCCGTTTACTGAAATTCCCGGGAAATTGCGCACCAGTTCCATAGCAGAACCATTGGCTGCAACAGGATAAACCGAAGCATTGAAGACTTGCCGGTCCAATTTAAATTCTAACGGAGGTTTTTTACCCCTAACCACAATTTCAGTGAGTGATACCTTTTTAGGCACAGTGTCAGCATACAGTTGTTTCCTGAGCAAACTATCGCGAAAGAATTGGTTATTTCCCGCTTCCTGTCCACACATTATCTGTGACAGTCCCAAAAGGGACACCGTTAGTAAAGTCCTCATGAAATTATAAACACGCAATAAGTATTTTAGTTTCCTACCCCTTCAGGATCCCCCTGAAATAGCCCACTGACTCGGCCATACCAGCCAGGGGATCATTCATATCCTTTTCGTATTCAATGCTGCAGATACCGGTGTATTTGATTTTGCGCAAAGCCTTGACAAAAGCTGGGAAATTGATGGCTCCCCTACCGATTTCAATCACCTTGGCATCTTTAGCCATTGCTGTTACATCCTTGATATGCAGGTCGAAAAGCCTGTCTTTGTATTCCACTACCGCTTTCTCCGGCAATACGCCAGCACGGAAGGTATGTCCGATATCAATGCACAATCCCATGCGTGGATCCATGTCCTTAATGCGGTCGTAAACATCTTTAGGGCTGGGATATAACTTATCTTCCGGACCGTGATTATGGATGGCCATTTTGATATTGGTGGCCTTCACTTTCTCCTCTGTATAAGCGAGCAGTTCTGGATTGGGAACACCCACAATCATGTTGACGCCACATTTCTGCGCATAAGCAAAAGCTTGATCCACAGCTTCTTTTGTTTTCATGTAGATGACACCTATCGTGTACATGCTGATACCGGCATCGGCCAATTTCTTTTTTACACCATCAATGGTTTCCTGGCTGCTGTTCAGCGGCAGGTGGAATTCTTTTACAGAAAGATTGGTTACGCCCACCCTTTTCATCATGGCAATGGATTTCTCCAGATCAAAGCGAACGAATGAGTAACCAGCAAATCCAATGGGAAAATCCATTCCCTCAGCGGCTGAGCTGGA
>JBILSG010000277.1:0-3773 GCA_044372235.1 Chitinophagaceae bacterium | reverse complement strand
ATTATTTTCATATTCACTAAAGAACGCACACTTGTGAATCAACTCAGTCTGAGTTGGGGAGTGCGAGCATTTTTTTATAATGAGGAGGAAGGTTTGGATGAGATAATTGCAGACCAGATAAAAATACTTAAAGAACGTGGTTTCATCAGAAAAGGTGAAGTTGTAGTCAATACCGGAAGTACACCTGTTGAACTGCATTTGCCAACCAATACCATCAAGGTTACTGTTGTGGAATGATAAACCATAATGGGTTAACGATTTATACTGATGGTGCTGCAAGGGGAAATCCTGGCAGAGGAGGCTATGGTGCAATCCTGATGTGGAAAGGCGCAGTCAAAGAAATATCACAAGGCTATAAATTCACAACCAATAACAGGATGGAACTCATGTCTGTTATTGCTGCATTGGAATCACTTACCAGGCCTGGCTTACACATCGAAGTTTATTCAGACAGCAAGTATGTTGTGCAGGCTGTATCTGAAAGGTGGCTTGACAAATGGATTGCCACTGATTTTAAAGGTGGTAAAAAAAACAAGGATCTCTGGACAAAATACCATCAATTAGCAAAGGCACATCAAATAAAGTTTATTTGGGTAAAGGGCCACGCAAGTAACCCCTATAACCAGCGTTGTGATGAGCTTGCTACTTCTGCTGCAGACAAAGGTCCTTTATATGAGGACACAGGTTATGAAGGGTAATTTAGGACGCCTGTTGAGGAAGAACTTTTTTAATGACTAAATGATTGGTTCCAAATAAAATTAATCCAAACACGAGTGTGGCAACAAGGCTATTACCGTAAAATGGAATACCATCTACATATGCCTGCATAAGTCCAGTCATTGTCTTTGAGCGCTGCAATCCTCCCCCACTAATCCAGGTAACGAAATTGGAAACTAAAAAATAAACAGTAGGTGATAAAACTGCACCTTTAAAAATGGATTTAACACTATTGGAGTTGATGAAAAAACCTATTACTGTCAGACTTCCAAATATGATATAATTCCAGATCATTCCTTCATAAAAACCTTGAATGGAAGTGAGACCTTGTATATAAAGTAGCTGATATAATATGTCTGAAATAAACATAGAAACAACAGGTAAGAACAAGGCTATCCTTCTATCCTTAATTACTGATCCACAAAATAATGTCATGGCGAATTGTGGCGCAAATCCCCATGGACGATCAGGTATTACCCTGTATAGAGCTGCAATTAATACAAGTAATAACAGGGATGAGAGGGTATATTTTGCGTATTTCATAATCTCAGTTTCAACAAAAATACTGAATTAATAACGCTGTTCAAGATTTGCGCTAAACAGTTATCCTCATGATGTGCAAATAAAGATAATGTTTAACAAGTGGAGGCTACAAACAATCTTGAAGTTGAACAAGAATTAATCGTTATGCATTCGCCTGGGTAAACATAAATTGCATCCACTCCAAAAGAATCAATTTCTTTAGAATCTGCAATCCATTTTACATGACCCTCCGTCATTAAAATAACCGAAGGTTTATCAACCTGTAATTCCAATTGCTGTCCACTTCCCAATAAGTAATATGTCAATTGAAAATCATCAACCGGAGCAGCATAAGCACAACTTGAACGATCCAGGTCTCCTTCCAGAATATGCGGAACGGTTTCAACGAACAGGGTGTTATTCATTAATTCCCTGACATCAATATGCTTGTTTGTTAATCCGCCTCTGAGCACATTATCTGAATTGGACATCAACTCTATGTTTTGTCCCTCCATATAGGCATGCGGCATGCCAGCACCCTGGAAAATACCCTGACCCGGATTTAGATTGACAATATTAAAAAGGTAGATAGAAAAAATTCCCTTGTCGAAATCAGCCCCTTTTTTAAAGTCGATACAGGCCCTGGCAGCCCAATAATCAGGGGATGTTTTCTTCAGCTCGCCGGCAGCATACTGATCAAGCGCTTTCCCCATATGTGCACCAAGAAGGAGATTAACCTCAGCCTGTGTTAAATTCATTATCGCCTCATAAAGGCCTCGTATTCCACCTTCCTTAAACGCTTGTTTAAAGGGATTCAAAAAATCATACTGATCAAGACGTTCCTGGATATTTGACGCAAAGCCATGCAGTAACCAAAAATCACTTAATGCTACCATGATTTCAGGCTTATGATTATCGTCTTTATAGTTACGGAATGAGGCATTCAAAGGTATTTTTGCAGCGTTTTCCCGTAAAAATCCGGCTTCGGCATCTTTTTTGTTTGGATGAACCTGAATAGAAAGCATTTTATTCACATCCAGTATTTTCAATAAGTAAGGAAGTTTGTCAAATTGCTTCCACAACTGCTTTCCCAGATACAGTGGCTTATTAGAGTTAATCAATGCATCTAAACTGGTTTTGCTTTCAGCATTTAATTCAACAGTGGCAGGCGCTCCACTATGAACACCAAGCCAATATTCTGCAAAGGGTTTCTTTTCTGCATTGTTGATGTTAAATAACGCTGGCATGAACGTGAATCCACCCCAGTCGTAGTGTTGAAATCTTCCTTTTATCTGATACATTTCCCTTTTTTACAATGATATGAACAATGAACTTTCCCCTACGAATTTAAACCAATAACATCATGGCAAAGCATAATGAAACAGGAAAATTGGGTGAAGCGCTCGCTAAAATCTGGGCAAAAGAACATGGCTACTTTGTAAGGGAACAAAACTGGCGCTATGGTAAATGGGAAATTGACATGATTGCCAGCAAAGGCGATAAATTGCATTTTTTTGAAGTAAAAACAAGAAGAAGCAACAGATACGGCAACCCCGAAGAACTTGTCAACAGAAACAAACTCTATCACTTTATAGGAGCAGGAGCAGCATATATCAGAAGACACAGGGGCTTCAGATGGGTGCGGTATGACATTCTATCAATCACCCTTGACCAGCATGATAAGCCCAGCTTTTTTCTGATTGAAGACGTATATTTTTAATTGCTTACTTGAGCAGGGCAGCTAACCTAGACTGCAGCTCTTGTCCGCGTAAGTTTTTGGCAATGATTACACCATTGGGATCAATAAGATAATTCTGAGGAATACTCTGGATTTTGTATTGAACAGCAACGGCATTACTCCAGAACTTCAAATCGCTAACCTGAGCCCAGTTCAGCTGATCATCCTTGATTGCCTTTAACCAGGGTTCCTTTGCCCTGTCTAGAGATACACCAAGTACTGTAAAATTCTTTGACTTGTATTTATTAAACGCAGTAACTACATTAGGATTTTCCTGCCTGCATGGTCCACACCAACTTGCCCAGAAATCAAGCAAAACATATTTGCCTTTAAAAGATGAAAGCTTGATATCTTTTCCGTTTTCGTCAGTCTGGGTAAAATCCGGGGCCATGCTACCCACGGCTCCAAACCTGGCATCCTCAACAATTTTCTCTGCCATTCTTCCAAAATAATTGGCTTTTGCCTGCTGTCCAATTCTTGAAAGCCTTTCTTCCATGATTTTGGGATCATCGTTCAACTGCATCATCACAAGAAGTAAAAAAGTTGATACAGGCGATTGAGCATGATTGTTGATAAACTGATCCGTTTGGCGGGTCACCTCTGCAACCAGATCATTATATCCCTTTCTGATTGCTCCATTTTCATCTTTTGCTCCTTGATTGAGTTGTTGTGCAAAACCGGTTAGTTTGACAAAAAGCGGATTGAATGTATTGTTGAAAGTTGTAAAGTCATCATGCGTAGATGACCCAGAAATTTTTGCACTTTGTAAACTCACAAAGTCACCCTCAATAGTCAT
>JBILSG010000276.1:0-3777 GCA_044372235.1 Chitinophagaceae bacterium | reverse complement strand
AATACTAATAATATCAATCCACTAATCAGTTTTCCGACATTCTCCATGCCGCAAAACTAACTAAGATTGTATTCCGTCTTGTGCTTTTGGGTGTTTTCTCCGTATAAATGGGTATATTTTATAAAAAGTCACTTATCCCGTACAACATTTTGACAAAAAAAGATGTCTTATAGGTATATAAATCCTGTGATGAAAAAATTAATCAAACTCCTTTTCCTTTCAATAGCCGGTATCATTACAATTTTTGGGTTTTCCAAAAAGGAAAAAAGCAATGCTGAGCAGGATGCAATCAGGCTTCCGGGGTTAAATGAAACTGCTATTGTAGAAGATTACGAGATGGCAGCCTACCACAATCAGGTCTGAGAAACTGGCGTGATTCAGTCACGGTAAAGCTTTCTCCCACAATTTAATATTTCTTCGGAAAGTTAGTCCGCAGGCATTACCTTTGCACCCCGGGTACAACCCGGTTTTTTTGTGCCCTTTCACACAAAACCACAAGGAATCAATATGCCTAAAGACGTTTCAATCCAATCAGTACTTATCATCGGTTCAGGTCCAATTGTCATTGGTCAGGCCTGCGAATTTGACTACTCCGGTTCACAGGCTGCAAGAAGCCTCCGGGAAGAGGGTGTGAGGGTAATCCTGATCAACTCCAATCCTGCCACTATCATGACAGACCCGATGATGGCGGACAGGGTTTACCTCCTTCCGTTAAATGTTGAAAGTATTGAACAGATTCTGCAGGAAAACCAGATTGATGCGGTTTTGCCTACCATGGGCGGACAAACAGCTTTGAACCTGGCAAAAGAGGCTGAGGAACTGGGAATCTGGGAAAAGTATGGTGTGAGGCTGATTGGTGTAGATATAAAAGCCATTGACAAAGCTGAAGACCGGGAAAAATTCCGTCAGTGGATGATCCAAATGGGCATACCCGTTGCGCAGGCAAGAACAGCCAACTCGTTTCTTGAAGGAAAGGAGTTTGCTCAGGAAATAGGTTTCCCGCTGGTAATCAGACCATCCTTTACCCTGGGAGGTACTGGAGGCGGCTTTGTACACAGCAAAGAATTCCTGGATGAAGCACTGAACAGGGGATTATCTGCCTCGCCGATTCATGAGGTGCTGGTAGAAAAAGCAGTATTGGGTTGGAAAGAATTTGAACTTGAGCTGCTCCGTGATTCAAAAGACAATGTGGCCATCATCTGTACAGTTGAGAATTTTGATCCGATGGGTGTGCATACAGGTGATTCTATCACTGTTGCCCCGGCCATGACACTGAGCGATACAGCTTTCCAGCTTATGCGCAATACTGCCATCAATATGATGCGTGACCTGGGTAATTTTTCCGGTGGTTGCAATGTGCAGTTTGCACTTAACCCCGAAACTGAAGAAATCATCGCCATTGAAATCAATCCCCGCGTAAGCCGCTCTTCAGCGCTTGCTTCCAAAGCTACGGGCTATCCAATTGCAAAAATTGCAGCGAAGCTGGCATTGGGCTTTTCATTGGATGAATTGAAAAACCAGATTACAAAAACCACTTCAGCCTATTTTGAACCTGCATTGGATTATGTAATCGTCAAAGTACCTCGCTGGAATTTCGATAAATTCAAGGGCGCCAATGATACCCTGGGCCTGCAAATGAAATCCGTTGGAGAGGTTATGTCTATCGGGCGCAGCTTCACCGAAGCCATACAAAAAGCCTGCCAGAGTCTGGAAAATAATGCTGTTGGTCTTGGCTATTATGGCAAAAGCATGATGCATGCAGATGAATTGGTTGAATATCTTAAAATTCCCAAGTGGGATAGGATTTTTAGGATCAAGGATGCCCTGATGCTGGGAATAAGTGTAAAAACAATCTGCCAAGCAACAAGAATCGACCGCTGGTTCATCTATGAAATCCAGAAGATTGTTGATGTTGAAAAGGAAATAGCCAGATATAGGTTTGATACCTTGCCAATCGATCTCATCAAAAAAGCAAAACACCACGGCTTCAGCGATGCACAGATTTGCAAAATCATGCAGGATGGCAGTGAGGATGCCTTATACGAAAAAAGAAAGGCAGCAGGAATCAAAAGGGTATACAAAATGGTGGATACCTGTTCTGCAGAATTTGAAGCCAAAACACCCTATTTCTACAGCAGCTTTGAAAATAACGGCACCAATGAAAGTAAAGTAAGCGACAAAAAGAAAATCATTGTATTGGGATCCGGTCCAAACCGCATTGGTCAGGGTATTGAATTCGATTACTGCTGTGTGCATGGATTACTTGCTATCAAAGAATGTGGTTTTGAAGCCATCATGGTGAACTGCAACCCGGAAACTGTTTCCACAGATTTTGATATCGCAGATAAACTTTATTTCGAACCTGTTTTCTGGGAACACCTCTGGGAACTAATTGAACATGAAAAACCTGAAGGGGTTATTGTTCAGCTGGGCGGACAAACAGCACTTAAACTAGCTGAGAAACTGCATAACAAAGGAATTAAGATTATCGGTACTTCCTTTGATAACATGGATATTGCTGAAGACAGGGGCAGATTTAGTGATATGCTGAAGAGCCTGAGCATACCCTACCCCAACTATGGAACTGCTTTCACCGTTGATGAAGCAGTTGAAGTGGCAAAGGAAGTAGGATACCCTGTTCTCGTGAGACCTTCATATGTTTTAGGCGGACAGCGCATGCGGATAGTCATCAACGATGATGAACTTGAATCTGCAGTAGTGAGCCTGCTTAAGCACCTACCAGACAATAAAATCCTGATTGATCACTTCCTGGATCGCTGCCAGGAAGCTGAAATAGACGGGATATTTGATGGTGAAAACTTCCACGTAATGGGCGTGATGGAACACATAGAACCAGCCGGCATCCACAGTGGCGACAGCAATGCCGTACTTCCTGCATTCAACCTCACCCCTATGGAGGTTACCACCATGGAATTCTATGCAGAAAAGATCGCAAGGGCATTGGATATCAGGGGACTCATAAATATTCAGTTTGCCATTAAAAATGGTCAGGTTTTTGTTATCGAAGCCAATCCAAGGGCATCCAGAACAACCCCATTCATCGCCAAGGCATACCAGATACCTTACCTGAATATTGCCACCAAAATCATGATGGGTACGCACAAACTTACAGACTTCACCTACGAAAAGAAGTTGGAAGGTTTTGCCATAAAGGAACCTGTTTTCAGTTTTGATAAGTTTCCAGGCGTTAGCAAAGAGCTCGGACCGGAGATGAAATCAACAGGAGAAGCCATCAGGTTTGTCAAAGACCTCAGGGATCCTTATTTCAGAACCCTGTATAAAGAGCGGAGTATGCACCTCAGCAAATAAACCAGGTGGACCATTCTGAGTCCAACTTAGTAAATTTGCATCATGTCTGTACTCACCAGGTTTGTGGCAATGGCTTTCTTGTTGCTGCCCCTGAAAGAACTTAACGCACAGGGAAAGCTTCTCAGGGGATTTATCAAGGATGATCACTCTGATGAGGCTGTGCCTTTCGCAACGATATCTTTTGCAGGTACCCGTATTGCCAAACTGAGCGACTCATCAGGAAAATTCACCTTTTCTTTTTCAAAGTGGCCCTCTGATACAATTTTGGTAACCTACGCAGGCTTCGAAGGCAATAAAATTGCGCTTGACACCAGTCTGTCAGTGATTGAAGTAGTTGTTCGCATGCAAAGGCAACGGAAAGTAGAAGGCGTTGTTGTGAAAAGCAAACTGAACAGGGGGCTTATCTTATGGCGTAAGATAGTTCGCAATAAACCCCTTCATGACAGG
>JBILSG010000275.1:0-3789 GCA_044372235.1 Chitinophagaceae bacterium | reverse complement strand
AACATCTTAATTGTTGAAAGAAAAAAAACTTCATTGAAACAATAAACATAATTCAATCAACACCCTCGTTAAAAAAAATTGGCTTCATGATTGCCCAACCCCTTTCACCTTCCAAAGGAATTTGCATCGGATCACACAATTTTAGCCATTCAATATTGCGCTGCTCAGCTGCCAATCCAGCCATATCAGATTCAAAGGATGAACCGGTATATTCAAAATAACCAAATTCAAAGAACTCGCTCCCGACTTTGTGCATGAAGATGCTGAAATTGCTCAGATGATATTTCTGCAACAAATCCCTGACTCCGGGATGTGCATCATGGTGCAAGGAGAGATATTGCTCCACATATTCAGGACGGATTTTAATGACCATTCCAACACGTTTGACATGCCTGTTCGATTCTTGATACCCCTGTATGTCCATAAATAAAAATTATTTGTAGTTACCGGAACGATTCAAATAAAAAGCAGCAGCAGTACCTCCCATAATGGCCTCCTTTTCTGAAACAGATAGTGGATCAATGAGTTGGTTCACCGCATCTAGCCAACTCAAATATTCACTTTTCAGGAGACAAACAGGCCAGTCCGACCCAAACATCAATCTATCCGGTCCGAAAGCCTCCAAGACAACATCAAAGTAGGGTTTTAATAATGCAATATCCCAAACCTCATCACTCACTTCTGTTACCATACCCGAAAGCTTGCAAAACACATGATCGCGTTCTGCGAGCTTACGCATGTCCATTGCCCAGGCATGATCAAATTCATACTTCCGGATCTTGGGTTTAGCAACGTGATCCACTACCATGGCCAACTGCGGGTGCTTATCAACAAATTCAATGGTTTGCGGAAGATGTTTTTCAAAGATCAGGATGTCATAACAAAGATTATAACGACTCATTTTTTTTATTCCTGCATTGAAATCTGAACGAAGAATAAAGTGGTCATCTGGTTCGTCATGAACCACATGACGGAAGCCTACAATATGCTGATTGTCTGCATAGCGATCAAACTGATCTTCAACCCCGGGATCACACAAGGGAATCCATCCCACAACCCCTTTTATCAAAGGATTTCGGTTTGCCAGTTCAAGCAAAAAATCAGTCTCCGCTAATATCTGCCTGGCTTGGACCGCGATGGTACCATCAATGGATCCGGCATCAAGCAGGGGTTTCAAATCTTCAGGTAGAAAATCCCGCCTGATTACTTTATGTTCATCTGACATCCAAATATAATCGTTCGGATTGTATTGCCAGAAATGTTGATGACTGTCAATTCTCATAATCAATATAGCCAGTTTAAGTTTGATACAGGCGCAAGAATATCTTGTACATGCTTTAATATATTTTCATCAATAGGCTCCTGAGTCCATGACAGATTTCGCCGCACTGATTCGGGATCAGCACTGCTGAACATGGTGGAGGCAATATTGGTATTTCGGGTTGAAAACTGGATAGCCAATTTTTCAATGGACGTTCCAACACTGTTGCAATATGCTGCGGCACTGGAGAAGAATAGCCTTTGTTCTGGAGTAGCCGGATGCCAGTCCGGTGCACCTCTGGTTGTGAGAAGTCCAGATGAAAAAGGAGATGCATTTATCATGCCGATACCCTTTTCTGAAGCCAGCGGAAGCAAGTTTTCAAGCCTTGTATCATTCAGGCAATAGATGTTATGAGACAAGCCTGCATCAATAATCCCTTCCCTGATAACCCGATCCCAAAGATCAACGGGATACATTCCTATACCTACTGCTCCGATCCTTCCTTCTTGCTTAAGCGTATGCAAGGTCTGCAATCCTTCAGACAACGCCCACTCCGTATGCTGCCGGTTATTGTATTCAATATCATGCAAATGAACAATATCGAAATAGCCTACACCTATGCGCTGAGCACTATCATCCAAGGATCTCCTTATCCCGTCTTCACTATAATCAAATGTATCAATCCCGTATGCATCAATGGCTGTATATTTTCCAACTTTAGTAGAGATATAATAAGAATGGCGAGGAACACCGTTGAGTGCCATGCCCAATACCGTCTCAGCTTTTGTGCCACCATAAGCAGGCGCAACATCAATATAATTGATACCCATTTCGAGTGCAGTATGAACGGCCTCTATTGCTTTTTGCAGATTCACTTCCCGGAATACTCCCCCCAAGGATGATGCCCCAAAACTCAACTGCGAAACATTCATTCCGGTTTTCCCCAATTGAGTGTATCTCATATATTGAAAATATTTTCCATCCTATTGATATTACCAAGTTAATCGTTCCTTTCAAAAACCCGTAAAGAATAGATATGGGCACGATCAATTCCATGAGTGCTTAGACATTCTACCCTGATCTTCATTACGTTTTCAATATTCAAATGATCAAAGCGATTGCGTTGAAAATTGTTATCCACGGTATGCGAACAGATTTCATTCCCCTGAGTCGATGTTGCAATGATCCTGTATTTTTTGACTATGGTGGGAATTGCATTGGTATGATATCCTTGCCAACTCTGCCCAAAATGGAAATGGAGTGAGGAGTCGAATAGAATTTGAATAGCACTGATGTTACGCGGTTGATCCCAACTCAATTCAATCCACTCAGGATTGGAAAAATCAGTCTTGGAAGATACCCAGAGATTGGGCATATAGGTAGGTCTGCTATGGAGATTAGTCACCATGGCCGACTCGTACAATGGTTGTACCGGAAATATGCGACAGGAATATGAGAATCCCAGAAAGCAACTGATATCTTTATTTTTGACTGCATGTTCATTCCAGGTGGGTGCCATGACTTTTGCACCATCAGCGTCTGAAGCTTTCTGTTGCCCAATTGCGAGTGACCTGAGTGTCCATTGCGAAAAAGGATTCGGCCGAATAGGATCTTCCGGTCTCGGATAATAGCGAAGTTGGCCAGGTGGTGTTTCAGTCACATGCAAACTAATACTTGGATTTTTCTCTATGATCAGAAAATGCCATCCAAGTTGATGAATGTCACATGAAATGGGTATGTTTACCCATTGGTCTTTACCGGCACCAATATTAATTGAACCAGCAATCAGTTCCTTTTCGGGATAGGTTGAGGCATGTGAAGGGCCCTGACAAAAGCGATAGACAAGCTCTGTCGATTCCGTTGCATCAAGTTTAAGCTGCAAATGATCGACTCTATCCGTAATAATGCTCATCAGTTGCATACGGGGGCCACTCAATTGCTCTGTACCCCAACTAATAGCTTGTTCATTTGCTGAAAAAACAGAAGAGGAAGAAACAAAAGCCAAAGGTGCTATATCACTTGGAATGGTAATGGCAAGATCATGAATGTAATGATCATTCTTTTGCAAATCCTGTTGAATTTGCAAAGCACGATCTTTGATAACCAACTTTCTGATCTCTCCGCCAACCTGAGTTGCATGAGCAGAAGCGATGCCAACAGCTTCTCCCAATTGTGCACAAGTTAACATCACACGAGTACTTGAAAGTGCATAATGAGATGCGCTGATGTTGCGACCAGCAAAAAATAAATTGCTGATATTTTTGGAGTAGAGTGAACGCAACGGAATATTATGAGGTCCCCTTAAATATTGATGTGTACTAGGATTGATTTTATCATGAAAACCACCGGGAGGATGATGGTCAAATCCCCATCCTCCATAGGCCACTGCATCTTCAAAATAAACCTGTTCAGCTATGTCTCCCATTGTCAAAATATGATCCCCCTCAAAACGCCGAGACTCCCGTTTACCGGGCACTGCGCTCATCCAATCCAGTTCATAAGTTGTAAGTTTATCGGCAATAGGTGAA
>JBILSG010000274.1:0-3791 GCA_044372235.1 Chitinophagaceae bacterium | reverse complement strand
GCAAAACAGGCGCGGGAGCAGGAGAAGAGCAAGGCGTTCAGGATGAGATTGATCTTTATTTCTCAACCTTTGCCAAGTCGATGGCATCAATAGGTGCATTCATTGCTGGTCCTAAAAGCATAATTGACTATATCCGCTACAATATCCGAAGCCAGATTTTTGCCAAATCACTCCCAATGCCATTGGTTATAGGCAACCTCAAGAGACTTGAATTGCTGAAAACCCAACCTGCGCTCAAGGAGAAACTTTGGGAAAATGCACTTAAGCTACAAAACGGACTGAAAGAAAAAGGATTTGATATAGGAAAGACAGATTCAGTGGTTACCCCGGTTTATATGAAAGGTGGCGTGGAAGAGGCTACATCCATGGTTACTGACCTTCGTGAGAATTACAACATCTTTTGCTCTATTGTTGTATACCCAGTTATTCCAAAGGGACATATTATCTACAGACTGATCCCAACTGCAGTGCATACTGATGAAGATATACAGCTGACCTTAACAGCTTTTGAAGAAACAAAGAAGAAACTGGATGAAGGTAGTTACAAGAGTGAACACATTCCTCAAATGGCAGAAGCCTGATCTCAGAAAAATAATCATTTTAAAGTCCCTGCCCACCGGTAGGGATTTTTTTTATCCGGATGCGAAAAAGTAAGAACAAAAAAAAAGGGCCAGGATAGAAATCCAGCCCGTTTTAAATCCAATATCCTATGAAAAACCGTATTAATAACGCACCACGGCATCCTGTTATTGTGAAAGCATTAAAAAAAAATTAACAATTTTAAATTGCACTTTCAAATTGCCTATTTTTTGAAAAAATGCTAACATTTATCCAAATTGCTTGTTAAACTACAAATTGTGTGTATGAGAAAAGTAGTTTTGGCCATAACAGGCGCAAGTGGCTCAATTTATGCCTCTTTGATTATCAATAAAATGCTCAGCATAAAAAGTCAGTGGCATGATTTTTCACTTGTGTTAACCGAAAATGCCAAATCTGTATGGAAAACCGAGCTTGGTAACGAATCTTATCTCGAAACAGGGCTGAAAATATACAGCAAAAACGACTTCAATGCACCCTTTGCCTCAGGCTCAGGACAATATGACACCATGATTATTGCGCCATGTTCTATGGGCACACTGGGCAGAATAGCCTCCGGCATTTCAAACGACCTGATTACGCGTGCCGCTGATGTTGTATTAAAGGAAAGAAGAAAACTCATTTGCATGGCCAGGGAGACTCCATATAACCTGATACACATCAGAAACATGGAAACCATAACCCTGGCAGGTGGAATTATTTGTCCAGCCACACCTTCATTCTACAGCATGCCTCAAACTGTTGAGGAAGTTGCTGCCACAGTAGCCGACAGGGTTCTTGACCTGGCAGGCTTTGATATCAAAACCTATCGGTGGGGTAACTGAAAATCACCTTAAATCTATCACTTCAACTCCCGGATACTTTTTTGTTGAAAATGAAAATGTGTCATCAGGAATTACTGTACTGGTAGACATGGTATTGATGGCGTAAAGGTACCGGTTCCCGCTCTTTTCAAAAACCCTGGTAGACATCAATACCTTGTTCACTTTATCAATCTCGAGTACGACCTTAAAAAAAGGTTTTGTTTTATCAATTGGCGTTAATTCAACTACCTGAAAAGTCTTGCCATCTCTTTTAACATCACTACCAAGGAGAAAAAGAAAATCCTTGTCATAAAAATTAGTAAAGAGCTTTTGTGGGGTAATAGAGCCACTGCTGTTATCAAGCGTTGTAACCTGAACTTCCTTGGCAGAGACATCATATGTCCAAATTGTTGCTCCGTCACAGAAAATCTCCTGTCCGGTTATACTAACCCTGTATTTTACGCCTTTCATCATAACAGTCCCAGTCTTGGTGCCCTGTACTTTTCCTGAGCCATTCTCGATTTTAAGCGTAAACCCAGCTTTTACACTTTTGAAAGTTTTGAACTTTGCGCTGACCGCATCAAGTAGTTTTTTTGCTTCTGGATCATTGGCACCCTTGACTTTTGGAGCTTGCGCAAATGAATTTAAGGCAAATACGATGAGAATAAATGATAAAACCTGCTTGATGATCATAAAGCTTGTGTTATTATAGATGCAAAGAAAAGATTATTCCATTGATTTTAGATATTGCTCCAACTCATATTCAGACTTAAATAACACTTCCCGAACCTTACTGCCTTTACTCGGACCTACAATTCCGGAAGCTTCAAGCTGATCCATCAGTCTGCCGGCCCTGTTATAGCCAAGTTTTAGTCGCCGCTGAATCATGGAAGTTGACCCCATTTGATTCTGAACAATCAGTGTAGCCGCCTCACTGAAGAGCGGATCACGGCTCAGCAGATCGACCTCCCTGTCTTCCATTTCTTTTTCATCAATAACCTCAGGCAGCTCAAATGCAGAGGGATAGCCCTGTTGTTCTCCAATAAATTCAGCCACTTTCTCTACTTCGGGAGTATCAACAAAAACGCACTGAACCCTTGTCACCTCACCCTGATAGGACACAAGCATATCCCCCCTTCCAATCAACTGTTCAGCACCCCCAATGTCGAGGATAGTCCGGCTATCTACCTTAGATGAAACTTTAAATGCAATCCTTGCAGGAAAATTGGCTTTAATTGTTCCAGTTATAATATTAACGGAAGGTCTTTGAGTAGCCACAATAAGGTGAATACCAATAGCCCTTGCCAGTTGTGCAAGACGGGCTATCGGCGTTTCTATTTCCTTTCCGGCAGTCATGATCAGGTCAGCAAATTCATCAATAACCAGCACAATGAAGGGCAAGAATTTATGTCCTTTTTGAGGGTTCAACCTCCGGGAAGCAAACTTTTCGTTGTACTCACGGATATTCCTGCAGCCCGCATCCTTGAGGAGATCATAGCGCTCATCCATTTCAATACACAGTGCATTCAGGGTATTGACTACCTTTCTGGTATCTGTGATGATGGCATCATCATCACCTGGTAATTTGGCCAGAAAATGTTTCTCAATGATTCTATATAAACTCAGTTCAACCTTTTTGGGGTCTACCAGCACAAATTTTAATTGTGACGGATGCTTTTTGTACAAAAGCGAAACGAGAATTGCGTTAAGTCCCACAGACTTTCCCTGTCCGGTTGCACCGGCCATTAGCAGGTGAGGCATTGTAGCCAGGTCAACAATAAAGTTTTCATTGTCAATCTTTTTTCCAAGGGCAATAGGAAGTGCATGGTCATTCTTCTGAAACTTTTCTGAAGCGAGCAATGACCGCATACCTACTATACTTTTTTTGACATTGGGCACTTCAATTCCAATAGTACCCTTTCCTGGAATAGGGGCAATGATCCTGATTCCCAATGCTGATAAGCTCAAGGCGATATCATCTTCCAGGTTTTTAATTCTGGAAATCCTTACACCCGCAGCAGGCACAATTTCATAGAGGGTAACGGTTGGACCAACTGTTGCAAAGATCTTTTGAATATCTATGTCATAATTTTTGAGGGTTCGCATGATCTGGTTCTTATTCGCCTCGAGCTCATGCTGATCCATTACTATTTTCTCACCAGAATGCTGGGCTAGCAGATCAAGAGACGGATATTTATAGCCTTTCAAGTCTGCGATCGGGTCATATTTGGGGGTACCTAAAACTGATACGGGTTCTTTGATGGCAGGAGCCACAGGTTGAACTGGTTGAGACTCAAGCGGAAACAATCCAGGTGCTGCAACAGCCATTTCCAGGGGCAAATCATCCGCAGGCGATGTTAACTCAACTGGCGTATCTTCCGTTTTATGCAC
>JBILSG010000036.1:0-12351 GCA_044372235.1 Chitinophagaceae bacterium | reverse complement strand
TTTAAAAAATCCTGATGCTCATAACGGTATCATTATCAGAGCAGAAATTAACAAGCTGATCGAAGTCATCCCTTTGTTTCCCGAAGAAGTTGAAAGCTACCCATGGTCTGGTCACCTCGGTATTAAACTTGCCCGTCAGGTACTACCAATCATTGAACAAAGCCGTTCTACGCTCATTTTCATCAATACCCGCGGCATGAGTGAGATCTGGTACCAGACTTTATTACAGATAGCACCGGAGCTGGCTGGAGTTATTGCACTGCATCATGGGAGCATTGATAAAGAGCTGCGTTTCTGGGTGGAAGATGCTTTGCATGCGGGTAAGCTGAAAGCCGTGGTTTGTACTGCGAGCCTTGATCTTGGTGTTGATTTCAGGCCTGTTGAAACAATCATTCAGGTTGGCTCTCCCAAAGGTGTTGCCAGATTTCTTCAAAGGGCAGGCAGAAGTGGCCATGCTCCCGGAGAAAAAAGCAAAATTTATTTTCTGCCAACACATTCGCTGGAACTGCTGGAAGCAGCCGCACTGCAGGATGCACTCCATGAGAAACAGGTCGAGTCGAAACCACCGCTGCATTTGTGTTTTGATGTATTAACACAATACCTGTGCACGCTTGCCGCCGGTGACGGGTTCCGTGCTGAAGAGATTTATAATCAGGTAACACATACACAGTGTTTTAGTGAAATGACCTTTGAAGAGTGGCATAAAGTATTGCAATACATAACAACTGGAGGCAATGCACTCTTGGAATATGATGAATACCAAAAAGTAACCATTGATTCAGGAACATTCATCATGCAGGGAAGAAGGACTGTGATGAGACACCGCATGTCAATTGGCACAATAGTCAGCGACGCCATGATGAAAGTGAAGTGGATAAGCGGCGGGTATGTAGGTGTAATTGAAGAATGGTTTATTTCAAAGCTGAAGCCAGGAGATGTATTCTCTCTGGCAGGCAGAAACCTGGAACTTGTATCGATCAAAGATATGACAGTGCAAGTGCGTAAAAGCAACGCTAAAAAGTCTATTGTCCCCTCCTGGATGGGTGGCAGGATGCCACTTTCAGCAAACCTTGGCGCTTTGCTGCGAAAAAAACTAACTGATGCTAGCAAAGTAGATTCAGAGGATTTAATCCTGCAAAAACTGCAACCCATATTTGCACTTCAACAAACCACCTCAGCCATTCCGGGCAAAGAAGAACTGTTGATTGAGCTTATACACACAAAGGATGGTTACCATCTTTTCTGCCATACATTTGAGGGAAGACTTGTAAATGAAGCCATGGCAGCTATCATGGCCTGGAGGATTTCAAAGATACACCCCATCTCATTTTCCTTTGCCATGAACGATTACAGTTTTGAGTTGCTGAGTGACCAGCCAATACCCCTGAATGAAGAAAACGTATACCAACTTTTTTCAGCGGAAAATTTAACTGAAGATATTCAGCGCAGTGTAAACGCAACAGAGATGGCGAAAAGGAAGTTCAGGGATATAGCTGTGATTGGCGGCCTGGTCTTTCAAGGCATGCCCGGTGAACAGAAAAAAGCAAGGCACTTGCAATCATCCTCATCGCTTTTGTTCAATGTATTCCTGGAGTATGATGCTGATAATATTCTGTTGAGACAGGCATTTCAGGAAGTGATGGACAGTCAGATGGAAGAAAGCAGATTACGTGAAATGCTCAAACGTATTGCAAATTCCAGTATTATCATCACACATCCCGAAAAGCTCACCCCCTTTTCTTTTCCTGTAAAAGTTGACTCCATGCGCGAAAGCATGTCGTCAGAAAAGCTGGAAGACAGGATCAGAAAAATGATCATCGAATCTCAACGGTAAATGAGAGCATTTTAGTTTTTCATTTACAGGGTATCTGAAATATTTCTGAATTTACTTCACCTGAAGAAATGGCAAAAACCTCATCGCCAACTAAGGGATCTATCAGGTGCTTCCCTGTAAACCTGCTAAAGGCAGGCAGTATGCATTGATTTGCTGTAAAGTAAAAACAGTGGAGTGATATCGATTGCTTTCCTATCCCGCTCAACCTGACACCCGGATGCAAATGACCAGAAAATGCAAAGCTATCCGCAGGAACGATATCTGGTTTTTCGTGAATAAAGTAGAATGGCCCAACGGCATAATCAGTTCCGAGGACTTCAATACCCAATTCAGTATACGCCCGATCAGACAAGACCTCATGATTGCCCCTTACCATGCAACATCGGATATCCTTTCTTGCTTTCCTCCATTGGCTGAACAACTGGTGTTCTTGATTGGCAATACTGTGAAAAAAATCACCTGTTACAAGTAATGTATCAGGATTAAAGTGATCCAGGATTGTATCCAGCCGGTTTATATCTTCTTGGAATATGATTCCGGGTACTGCAATGCCCGATTTCCGGAAATGAGCTGACTTGCCAATGTGCAAATCACTAACTATGAGTATGCTTTTATTTTCCCAGAAAATACATCTCTGTGGGCTCAGCCAAAGATTTTGTCCAAGTTTTCTAATCAGTAAATCATTTCCCATGAAAAGTCTGGTCCTATCGCTTCTGTGGGATAAGCACTTCCGGATATTGTTTTGCTATGGTATCCATTACTGCAACTGACCAGTTGGCAAGAGCAAGCTTTTCCGCTTCAGTAAGTACAGCATCCTTATGAATCCAGGTATAACTCTCTAAAGGCATCTCACCTTCTTTAACCATTTCATTAACCTCCTCCATTTTATGATGCGCCTTTTTCGGTTTGTAAGTGAGGAATTCATCGAAATTGAGTTCACCTTTTCCTTCGTTGACATGATTGTCAAGCCAGGCTGTAACAGGCTGTATAGAAGCGTACCAGGGATAAACTGTATTGTTTGAATGACAATCATTGCATGCTCTTGTAAGAATGGCTTTGACATCATCAGGAACTGCATAGGTGTTCCCTATATTGTTGGATGCAGGCTCGGGGGATATGTTTCTAGCCGGACGGTAAAATTGAATAGCCACCAAAAGTATTGCCAATCCTATCCCTATTTTCTTCAACATATATTTTTATTAAATTTAAGAAATTTAATCGAAAAGTAACTCAGCCTTGGTCAGTGACTCAGGCTTCCCTACATCCAGCACAAGGTCTCCCGAATGATCGAAACCCAAAATTTTATGTTCCCCTGCCAGCGTCAGGTATAAGTCTGTGATTGAGAATTTACCTGATTGTGGCAATAGGTCAAAAATTTCAGGATCAATGATATGGATGCCGGAAAAAGCAAAAGCCTGTGTATGTTCTACTTCATTTTTAACCCATTTAAATTCGCCGGCATTGACATTTTGCCAACCTGCAAGCTGCATATCCTGATCGAAGAGCAATTTACGTGAACTGTCTCTGTTTGTAACCGCCAGTGTGGCCAGAGGATGGCGAGATATGTGGTAGTTCATCATGCTCTGCAGACTGATATTTGTTAGCATGTCTACATTCATTACTACAAAAGGAGCTGTGTCGTGCTTAAAAAAATGCCGCGCGTAAGTCAGTCCACCGCCAGTCTCCAATGGACCGTCTTTTTCATGCGATAAATGAATTGTCAGTTCGGGCATTGCAATCAAAGCAACTGCGGCTTCCACCTGATCTGCAAAATGATGGGTATTGATCACAATTTCTCTGATACCTGCCTGATAAAGAAATCGAATATTCCGCTCCAGCAGGGTTTTGCCATTTACCTGTGCCAACGCTTTGGGATGATGATCGGTGAATGGCTTCAACCTTGTACCCAACCCGGCAGCAAAAATCATGGCTTTTTTCATGCAATTGAAGTTGTGATTTAATCAGTAGCGCTCATTCACCCACCCTTTGGCTTCCTGCTCAACATGGGTAACAACTGCTTTGATTTTGAATTTTTCTTCCAGATGGGCCGCAAGCCTGTCTGCCGCAAAAACACTCCGATGCTGTCCGCCAGTACATCCAAAGCTGATGGTCAGTCCCTCGAAATCCCTTTTCAGGTAATCAGCAACTGAGATATCAACGATGCCGAAAACATGCTGTAAAAAGGCAGGCATCTGAGTCTTCTGAAGCAAGAATTCCTGCACGGGCTTATCTCTGCCGGTTTGTGTTTTATATGCTTCAATTCTTCCGGGATTGAGGATTCCCCTGCAATCAAAAACATAGCCTCCACCGTTACCGAACCTGTCTTCTGGAATTCCCTTACGGTAAGAGAAACTGTTTACCTGGACAGTCAGTTTAGTATTTTCATTGGCAAAAAGCGGTTCAAACCGGCTCATGATATCGTCTGATACGATTGCCTGCAATACTTTCTGCAATGCAGGTAGTCTGATTGGGAGTGATTTATTTTCCAGAAACCATTTCAGGTTTTTCAAGGCAAAAGGAATGCTGGCAATAAAGTGTGGCTTCCGTTCAAATAATCCCCTAAAACCATATGCACCCAGTGTTTGCAGCATCCGGATCAAAACAAAGCCATCGTAATTATCCAGAAAGTCTTTTCTTCCAAGCTTTCCGTCTAACTGCATGTTAACCTGCTCAAAATAATACATGGCCAAATCCTCCCGCCATTCGTAAGGCATCTGTGCACGGGCCTGCCAGAGTAAAGAAGCAATATCATATTGCAATGCGCCTTGCATGCCTCCCTGATAATCTATGAAAAAAGGTTCCCCATCTTTTATCATCACATTGCGACTCTGACAATCCCTGTGCATGAAAAACTGATTTTCTTCCTGCATGAGGTAGTTGCTGAGCAACTCAAAATCGTTCATCAGCAAGTTCTTGTCATATGGCAAATCCAATGCCCTGACAAAATAATAGAGAAAATAAAGTAGATCTGAGTAAATAGCCTGCTTATCGAATGAACGCGTAGCAATACAATTACCGTAATCCAGTTCTTTACCACCCTTCACCTGAAGTAAAGCAAGTGCATCACAGGTTTTCTTAAATAACTTGAACACCTCTTCTGAAAATCCTTCCTTGCGGATACAGTCAAATAATGAGACATTACCGAGATCTGATTGCACATAAAATTCACGACCCTCACCTTCCAGTAAGATGTTGGGAACGGGTAATGCCAATCCGGAAAAATGCTTTGTAAATTCAATGAATGCATTGTTTTCCGGAATATTGAACGGATTGTACGTGAGTATATAAGACTGATCAGGATAATTTATCCGAAAATACTGCCTGTTACTGCCTGCCTGAGCCAATGTTTCCAGCTGACAGGTCTGTCCGGGCTGCCATGCATTAATCTGATCAGAAACCTTTTGAAATGCGTCTTGCATAAGTTTGCAAAGTTACCTTTTATTCCGGAAGGAAAAAGCCCTTGGCGTATATTTGCCCTATGCTTAAAAAAGCCATGGATGAATTGCAAAGACTGAACAGGGAGGATTTTCAGACAGCCCCTAAAACCGGCATCACTGTTTTGCTCGAAAATGTAAGGAGCATGCAAAATGTGGGCAGCGTATTCAGAACATGTGATGGCTTCATGATTGAAAAACTGATTTTATGCGGGTATACGCCTCACCCACCCCACAGAGATATCAACAAATCAGCACTTGGCGCAACGGAAACAGTTAATTGGACTGGTATTACAGACATAATGAACGCGATTGAAAGTTTAAGGGAGGAAGGTTATACGATTTATGCAGTAGAGCAGGTACATAACAGCATCATGCTGGATAAGGCAAGGTTTAACCCTACTCAAAAATATGCACTAGTCTTTGGCAATGAAGCTGAAGGTGTTCAGGAATCAACTATTGCAGCCTGTCATGGATGCATTGAAATTCCACAGTTCGGCAGCAAACATTCTTTCAACATCAGTGTTGCAACGGGAATAGTTTTGTGGGAAATGGTTAAACAACTTAAAGCATGAAAAAGCTGACAAACTACCTTTCACTGGTTAAATTCTCACATACAATTTTTGCACTGCCCTTCGCTTTAACCGGATTTTTTTTAGGCGTCCGTGAAATTTCAGCTATACAGCAAGGCGACAGCCTCGGCTGGTCTTTACCCGGAAATTATTTTAGTAATAATTACGACCTGTTTTTCTATGTTTTGCTTTGTATGGTTTTTGCAAGAAGCTCCGCGATGGCATTCAACAGGTACCTGGACCGGGAATTTGACGCAAAAAACCCAAGAACGGCTGTGCGCGAAATACCAAGAGGTGTAATCAGTCCAGCTGCTGCATTGCGGTTTACTATACTCAATTCTGTTTTGTTCATTGTTGCTGCAGGCCTGATCAATAGAACATGCCTCTACCTCTCCCCTGTTGCTTTACTCGTTATCCTGGGCTACAGCTATACCAAAAGATTTACACCCCTTTGCCACCTCGTTTTGGGTGTGGGACTGGCACTGGCACCGGTTGGTGCATTTATTGCAGTTACAGAACATGTCAATGCTGGTATCATCCTGCTATCACTGGCTGTAGCCTGCTGGGTGAGTGGCTTTGACATCATTTATGCCCTTCAGGATGAACAGTTTGATAAAACCCAGGGACTGAAATCAATTCCAACCATGCTGGGGCCTGTTCGATCACTCCTTGTCTCTAAAATACTGCATATCATCACAACAGTTTGCATCATTGCTTCCGGCATATTGTTCAACATGAACTGGCTGTATTTCACAGGGGTAGCATTATTCTCACTCATGCTGATTTGGCAGCATCTGCTGGTAAAACCAAATGACCTGAGTAAAGTGAATATTGCATTTATGACAACAAACGGACTGGCAAGCATCTTTTTTTCAATCGCTGCTGTGCTGGATTTATTCATACTCAATTGACTTATGGCTAGAATACTGGCATTGGATTATGGAAAAAAAAGAACCGGTATTGCGGTTACAGACCCACTGAAAATTATTGCACAGGGACTGACTACGGTTGACACGCAACAGCTTTTTGAATTCCTGAAAGCATACATCAGTCGAGAAGCCACAGAACGAATTGTAATCGGACTGCCCTTCAATCTCGATGGCTCTCCAACAGATTCAACGGCAGCTGTTCAGCATTGCATCAGGAGGCTCAAAAACACTTTTCCTGACATACCTATCACACCCGTAGATGAGGCTCACACTTCACGCATGGCAGGCAGGGCTATGGTTGAGATGGGTATGAAAAAGAAAGACAGACAAAAGAAGGGGATGATTGATGAAATTGCAGCCACAATCATATTACAGGAGTATCTTAACTTTGCATCATGATACTTCCTATTACAGCCTACGGGCACCCTGTTTTAAGACAGGTAGCCAAAGATATCACACCTGATTTTCCTGAGCTCAATACATTAATAAGCAACATGTGGGAGACCATGTACAAAGCCAGTGGCATGGGATTGGCAGCACCCCAGATCAATCAATCCATACGGCTTTTTGTTATTGATACAGCCCAGGTTTATGAGAACTACGACGAGGAAGAAAGAGCAGTATTTGAAGGTGAAACAGGATTCAAGAAAATTTTCATCAATGCCAAAATCACTTCAAAATCAGGTAAAACATGGTCATGCGACGAAGGTTGCCTGAGCTTACCTGGCTTCAGGGAGGATGTAAGCAGGGAGAATATCATTGAAATTGAATACCTGGATGAAAACTTCATAGCCCACAAGGAAACCTATAAAGGATTGAATGGCAGGGTAATTCAACATGAATATGACCATATTGAAGGAAAACTCTTTATCGACCATATTTCACTCCTCAAAAGGAAGATGCTAAAGAAGAAACTCGATGACATTACCCTGGGAAGGGTTAAAGCAGGTTATAGAATGCTTTTACCCAAGTAAAACAATGGATGAGCATGGGCTCATCCATTATACAATAAGTCATAGTACTCAGCTGCCATTCTGTTGGAGTCAAATTTGAAACGAACATCCTTCATGCCATTCTGCACGATCTGCCTCCAGGTATGTGGTGCGTCATAATATATTGGCAAAACTTCCTCTTTTAGTATCCTGTACATTTCATCCAGGTCATACTGATCCTGATCGTGAACATGCATATTTTCATAATCCTGCGGAGGAACTACAAATCCATTGTTACCGTGGTTAATAAACTCAACAATCCAGCCATCATTTGTTGAAACATTTACTGCGCCATTCATGGCAGCTGTCATACCACTTGTACCTGATGCCTCCCGGGGAACCCTCGGATTATTCAACCAAGCATCTGAAGCCTGTTTCAGCCTTTTACTCAGTCCGAGCTCGTAGCCCGTGCAAACTGCCATGTTATCGTATGCTTTACTCAGGTGAACGAGGTGATTAAACTCTGTTATGGCAGGGTAATCTACCGGGTAAGGTTTACCTGCCCAGATAATCTGAACCGGATATCGGGAATCATTTAGCAATGCTTCAAACCGCTCTCTGTCTCTTGTGAGTAAATCAGCCCTTTTGTACCCGGCAAAACGTCTTGCCCACACAATTGTGAACACATCCGGATCCATGAGTTTACCCGTTTGATCGGCAACCAGGTCAAAGGCCCTTTTCTTGAGGAAACGCTTACGGTCTATAAAACGTTCATCATTTTGCTCATCCATGGCAAAATACAACTGCTTATCAGCCCAGTAACGCCAGTTTTGTGCGTTGGTGATATGGATAATCGGACAAACACCTTCGCTTTTGTTCCACATCTTGCGACTGACATGTCCATGTAATTCGGAAACCGCATTGGACAACCTCGCGAAACGCAGCGCTACCAGAGAATGGTTAAACTGATCATCATGTATTCCTGTAATCTCACGTACTTTTTCCAACGGCATTCCACAGAAATACGACATTTTATTACACAGGTAAATATCGTGTTTTTCATTGCCAGCCTCTTCAGGTGTATGTGTGGTAAAAACCAGTTGCTCCTTAAGGGCTTTAAGGTCACCACCGTTTTTGTTCAGCAAATAAAACGCAGCAGAAATCGCATGGGCTTCGTTCAGGTGATAAACATCAGGCTTGAAACCCAGTTCGTCGATTAATTTCGCACCACCTACACCCAGCAGAATGAACTGTGCTACCTTGGTGGCAACATTGGCATCATAAAGGCGATGTGTTATAGTCTGAGAAACATAATCATTTTCAGGGCAATCCGTACTCAGCAGAAAAAGAGGAGCGGATTTGAATGTTTCCGGATTCAGATAAAAAACTTTCACCCAAACCGGTGCATCATGTATCATGATCTGGAATTTTATACCCGTATCTTCCAGAAAATTATAAATTTTCTCATTCCACTGTACCTGCAGCGTAAGGTCCTGATTCCTCGCCTGATCATAATATCCATACTTCCAAAGGATGCCAACACCAATCAGATTCTGACGAAGCTCATACGCACTCCTCAGGTGAGAACCCGAGAGAAAACCCAACCCGCCGCTGTAAATTTTCAATGGCTGGTGTACAGCGAACTCCATGGAGAAATAAGCTGCTTTTTTGGCATATCGTGAATCAGTAGCGTACGGTATGGAATAGTCACGAAAGTTTGTCATGCCTGATCGGTTTTATTGAGCTTGCAAGATAATCTTTTTTTGAGGAAAGCGGCAGATTTAATGTGTTTAATCTACACAAACCTTTGCAGTGATTTACTTTTGTAAATATTTATTACCTTGAATTATGCGATACCTATACATTGGCATTTTATGTTGTTTAATACTAAGCAGCTGCAAACAAACCGCAGAGGACATTAACAATGCAGAAAATCCTGAAGTAAGTGACTTTGTCGCTTCATTCCGGGAAATTCAGCTACCTGTTCAGTTCAACAACAGAGATTTAAAAAAGCTATCTTCCGATAGTTTTTTTATCAAGTCTGCTGTTATTCGGAAGTTTATACCTGATAGTTTATTCAAAAGCGAATTCAAAGCTTTGGATAAAATAAAATTCTTCAGAAATGGAAGAATCAAGGCAGACGAAACAAAAGAGACATATTTATTTTTGGTTGCTGAACAAAAAACCAAGTCGTGGGCATACGTCATTTGTTTTGATGAAAACCTTGATTACAAAACCGGTATGTTATTAACCAGCAATGAAGTAGCCGATAATATTTCTGAAGAAGCAAGCCTGGATAAACGCCTTACCATCATCAAAACAAGATCAAGAAATTCAAAAGATGGGAAAAACATATACAACAAGAGTGCTTATGTCTACAATACCGAAGGCTTGTTTACATTGATCCTTACAGAAAGCAATGAACCTGTTGATCAACAAACTGTATACAATCCGATAGATACACTTGCCGCAAAAGATCCGCTGAGTGGGGATTACAAAAAAGATAAATCCAATTTTGTTTCAATAAGAGATGCAGGCAAACCTGGCAAACTGAATTTTTTCATCCACATAGAAAAACCAAATGGAAGCTGTGAGGGTAGCCTGCGTGGAGATATTACTATGGTCAAACCAAAGACTTATCATTTCAGCAAGGCAGACGACCATTGTATGCTTGAATTTACATTTTCAGGTAAAAACAACCTTCAGGTCAGGGAGTTAGAGGCATGCGGGAACCACAGAGGTGTGCGGTGTTCATTTGACGGCAAATACAAAAAATAAATTAAGAGAGCACCACGCCGGAAATAATATCATCGAAATTTTCCCGCTTCCGGATTACCCTGAGTGCGTC
Organism: Chitinophagaceae bacterium; assembly: GCA_044372235.1. Taxonomy (GTDB): domain Bacteria; phylum Bacteroidota; class Bacteroidia; order Chitinophagales; family Chitinophagaceae; genus Pollutibacter. Next base: position 1,802 of record JBILSG010000036.1, on the reverse strand, counting down.
ACCTTCTGCCAGAACTTCAGCTGGCCGGCAGCGGGAATTGAATCTGCTGCTCATTTCAAATCCATAAGCTCCTGCATTACTGAATGAAAGGATATCTCCCGGTTGAACTGCATTGAGGTCTCTGTCCCACGCGAACGTATCTGTTTCACAAATGTTACCTACAACATTGTATGTTTTCAAAGGTGCATCTGGATTTGACAAATTTTTGATTTCATGATAGGCGTCATAAAACATGGGCCTTATGAGGTGGTTAAAACCACTGTTAACCCCGACAAAAATCCTTGATGGACTATCCTTGATTACATTAGCCTTTACCAGAAAATAACCACACTGACTGACTAAAAATTTACCTGGTTCAAACCAGACCTCAAATAATCTCCCTACCTGCTGCTCAAAGCTTTTAATGCGCTCAGAAAGCCTGCTTCCCAACGCTTCCATTTCGGTACCTTTCTCATCAGGCTTATAGGGCACCTTAAAGCCTCCTCCAAGATCAATGACAGTCAAATCAGGAAACCTGCTGCTCAATGTTAGAAGCAGTTCCAATCCACGCATAAATACCTCGAGATCCTTAATCTCACTACCGGTATGCAAGTGCAGACCTTTTACAACAAGATTTGTTGCCTCAATAATTCCAACAACCTTATCTGCCTGATCTACAGAGATACCAAATTTAGAATCGATGTGGCCTGTTGATATTTTAAGATTACCGCCAGCCATGATATGCGGATTGAGCCTGACTATTACCGGGTAACTATTGCCAAAAGTATTTCCAAAAGCTTCGAGAATTGAAAGGTTGTCAATATTGATATGCACACCAAGGGCAGTGGCCTCAAGGTATTCATCCATTCCCACACTGTTGGGGGTAAAAATAATCCGTTCAGGAGTAAATCCTGCCAGCATTGCCAGCCGCACTTCATTCATACTCACGCAATCAATGCCTGATCCCTCATCAGCAAGCACCTTCAGGATATTTACATTTGTGAGGGCTTTACAGGCATAAAAAAAACGTGTATTGGTTTTCTGGAATGCCTGTTTCAGCTGAAGATACTGGTAAATAATCCTTTCCTTGTCATAAACGTAAAGTGGCGTACCATAATCAGCTGCAGCCTTCAGTAAAATGTCGTTATTCAGTTTTGGTCCCATCTTGTATTGCTTGCAATTACTCCACTATGTGTTCTTCACTGCCACTCCCCTGTCCCTCTTTACTAATTTCTTGTCCCATGCCAGTTATTCCTTCGCTTTGCCCTATTCCACCTTCCATATCAAAATGATCAGCATTAACCAAAGTTGGCTCAACCATCGTTTCAGCCAAAACTTCGCTGATCTTCGGTAACTCTTCAGCTGAATTGATGCCAAAATAATCCATAAAATGTCTTGACGTTGCATACACAAGCGGCTTCCCAACAGCCTGCTCATTTCTTCCTGCAATCACAATCAGCTCTTTTTCAAGCAATTTCTGAATGGAATAATCGCAATTAACACCCCGGATTGCTTCTATTTCTGATTTGGTTATGGGTTGTTTGTAGGCTATTATCGCAAGTGTCTCCAATGCGGCATTGGAAAGTCTCTTTAAAAATTTATCACCATTTAATTGAGCGATGGTCTGATGAAACTTTCTCTTAGTGAGGAACTGCCAACCACCACCACTCTCACGCAATTCAAACGGATAAAATTCAGCATTATACTTTTCTCTTATCCCATCAATGGCAGTTTCTACCTGATCAATGACGATTTTATCATCAAGAAATCCGAAGGCGTTGTTAATCAGCTCAACAAGTTCTAAAGATGTGAGTGGCTTTTCA
>JBILSG010000273.1:0-3858 GCA_044372235.1 Chitinophagaceae bacterium | reverse complement strand
AAAAGCACTATGGGTAGAAAAAAAAGAAGTAATGGCAATAACTGAAGAAAGGTTTTTTTCATCATGACCCAATCGTTGTTTACTTTGAAATTAGTGAAACTCATCAACACCTTGAAAATTGAGTACTATTGCACCTACTAAACTTTCAACTTTTCATGTTGATGTTAAATTAATTCGTAAATTATGACTATAACCGAAAACCTTTGCGTAAATAAAAAAAGGATTTATATTCTTTATTTGTGCAATCAGCACGAAATTGCTTCTTGAAACTCCCTAATACTCCTGTCATTTTTGTCTTAAAATTTCCTGTTGCACATGACCAGAAAATCTCTGTTTTCAAATCTTTTCTTACCGGCATGCCTGTTCATGATTTCATCGTGCGGACAAGTTAATATGCCTGAAGATGTTGCGGCAGCTTATGCTGCATTGCCTGAAGAGATTGATTTCAATCGGGATGTGAAGCGGATTCTTTCCGACAAATGTTTTGCCTGTCATGGTCCGGATGCTAAAAAGCAAAAGGCTGATCTTCGATTGGATATTCCGGAGGCAGCCTATGCGAAAGTGACGGAATCAGGATTGAAAGCCATCAAGCCCGGGAACCTGCGCAGCAGCGAAGTGATACACCGCATCCTCAGCGATGATCCCGAATACAGGATGCCCACGCCAGAGTCTCATCTTACCCTCACTGAACAGGAAAAGGCCATTATCATCAAATGGATCGAACAAGGCGCTGAGTACAAGCCCCACTGGGCTTTTGTGGCACCTGAAAAGCAGACACCTCCCGCAGTAAGCAATAAGACATGGGTAAAGAACCCCATCGATCAGTTCATACTCGCAGATCAGGAACAGCGAAGCCTCAAACCGGCTGCTGAAGCCGACAGGGAGACCCTCATCAGGAGGCTGAGTTTTGATATCCGGGGTATTTCCCCAACGGTGGCTGAGGTTGACCAGTTCATCCGGGATAAGGATCCTTCAGCTTATGAGCGGCTGGTTGAAAGGATGCTCTCTTCGAAGCATTACGGTGAGCGCATGGCGGCGTATTGGCTGGATGTGGCGAGGTTTGCGGATAGTCATGGTTATCTTGATGATAAGCATCATGAGGTCAGTCCCTGGCGCGACTGGGTCATCAGTGCCTACAACCGCAATATTCCTTTTGACCAATTTATTACCTGGCAACTTGCAGGAGACCTCCTACCAAAGCCCACTCAGGAACAGGTATTGGCGACGGGCTTTAACCGCATGCATAAACAGAATTCGGAGGCCGGTATTATTGAGGAAGAGTACAGGGTGGAGTATGTGACTGACCGCACTAACACGCTGGGTACAGCGCTACTTGGACTCACACTGGGTTGTGCCAAGTGTCATGACCATAAATACGATCCTGTGAGTCAGAAGGATTATTATTCCCTCTTTGCTTTTTTCAACAGCACTTTTGAGAAGGGTAGTCCCAATTATGGTGGTCCGGACATGGTGGCTGGTCCAACCCTTCGTCTTACAACACCTGAAACTGAAAGGAAGATTGGTCTTTTGTCTGGGCAGATTGCCTCACTAGAAAAAAAGGAACAAGCCAGATTGAAAGACGAAGCTTTAAGGCTTGAAAAAGCCAGTCAGGAAGAAATAGCCAGGCTTTTATCTTCTAAACTGGTGGCCAAACTGGATTTCGAAAACATTAAAAAAATCAAGGATAAGGAATATTATATCAATGCAACAGGAAACAAACTGGATGCAATGGCAAGAAAGGCAGAATCAGGTGAGGGAGTAAAAGGACTTTCACTGAAGTACAACGACGAAACCACTGTTGCTTTTGAACCCTACAACATAGCTTATTTCGAACGTTACGATCCGTTTGCTTTCAGTTTATGGATAAAAGTTCCGGAGAAATATCCATTGGCAACAGTATTCCATGCCAGCGATCCACACCGTTACGGTTATCAGGGGTATGATCTTTTGTTAAAAGAAAACAAGCTTAATTTCAGGCTCAGTCATGCATTCCCACACGACGCTATCAGTGTATTTACCAAAACTGCACTGGAACCCGGACGCTGGTACCATATTGCAGTCAGTTACGACGGCAGCAGCAAGGCTTCCGGAGTGACTTTTTTCATAGATGGAAAGCAGACTGCAACCACTGTTGAATATGATCAGCTGTATAAGAACATCCGCTCCTATCCCAATATCCACAAGACCAGCAGGTACCGTGGATTGGTATTCGGTAAACGGGATCTTGACAGAAGTATGCCGGATGGTGAAATTGATGAATTTCACCTGTTTAATAACCAATTGATGGCAGCTGAAGTCCGCCATCTTCATCATTTCAAACCTTTCAATCTGACTGGTTTGAAGAGCACCCAGGATAGTTCTAACCTCTTACTGGCAAGGAAATCACTGAGTGATTTGTATGATTCAACAAAGGAAGTGATGGTGATGGGAGACCTGCCAAAGCCACGCAAAACGTTTTTACTAGAAAGAGGGGTTTATGATAGCCATGGAGAAGAAGTGCAGCCAGGCACGCCTGCTGCGATATATTCTTTTGGTAAACAACTACCAAGGAACAGACTTGGATTAGCCAAATGGATGTTTGATCCTGAACATCCGCTAACATCCAGGGTAGCAGTGAACCGGGTATGGCAGCTTATTTTTGGTCGCGGACTGGTTAACAGCTCCGATGATTTTGGCAATCAGGGGTCATTGCCTACCCATCCTGCACTACTCGATCACCTGGCTATTTGGTACCGCGACAATGGCTGGGACACCAAGGCATTGATGAAGTATATTTTCATGAGTGCAACTTACCGGCAATCGGCAGCTGCTTCAGTAGAAGCAAAAAAGCTTGACCCTGACAATACCTGGCTCACAAGGAGTCCGCGTTACAGGTACCCTGCAGAAATGCTCCGAGACAATGCCCTGCAGATAGCAGGTTTGCTTTCTGATAAAGTAGGAGGTCTCAGTGTGTATCCGTATCAGCCGGCAGGTTTGTGGGAGGAACTCAGCGATAAGGGATGGCGTTATCAATATATCCTTTCCACTGGTGATGATCTTTACAGGAAGAGTATTTACACCATTCGCAAAAGAACCAGTGTAGTGCCGTTTCTGCATATTTTTGATGCACCAGATAGATCTGTCTGCACAGTAAAACGACAGGTTTCCAGTTCACCGATGCAATCCCTGGCTTTGCTCAATGATCCACAGTTTGTGGAAGCTGCAAGATTTGTGGCGGCAAGGATGATCCGGGAAGGGGGAATCACTCCTGAAACCCAACTTCGGTTTGGATTCAGGTTGATCACTGGCAATCATCCTACAGGGAAAGAAATTCAGTCGGCCCTAGCGCTATACCGGGAGGAGGAAGCGGCCTACCGGAATGAGCCCGCCAAAAGAAAAGCCTTGTTGGCCACCGGTGCCGCCAGGGTGGAAGGACTGGATGAACTGCAACTGACTGCCCTTTCCAATGTAGCTTTAGCCTTGATGAATACCGACGCGTATCTAACCAGAAAATAACAATCATGGAAGAATTTTTCCATCGCCATTTTGAAAATAAGAGACGTGAATTCCTGAAAGGATCTGTTTTGGGTCTTGGAGGCGTAGCCCTTCAGACACTGATGGGATGCGGGAGCAAAAAGCCAGCTGCAAAGCAGGCCATTGCAGCAGCGGAAGAAATCAACAAACCCCTGATTAATCCGCATTTTCAGCCACGGGCAAAACGGGTCATCTACCTCTTTCAGAGTGGAGGTCCGTCTCAGATGGAGCTGTTCGATTACAAGCCAAAATTGTACAGCATGCACGGAGAGGAAATACCTCCTTCCGTGATTGGAAAGAACCGTATTTCCGGTATGGTTAGTAACCAGTATTCTTTTCCCCTTG
>JBILSG010000272.1:0-3870 GCA_044372235.1 Chitinophagaceae bacterium | reverse complement strand
AAAATCTGTATTGTAGACAGCCATCAGCACCGAGACCTTCACCTGTTTTGACATAATGTTACTATAAAGCATTTCTAAAGCAAATATATCCCAATATCACAGATCCATTGTGGTGTTAACAATTCTATATTATTGAGGGGGCTATTTTCCGATACAAAACTTACTAAAGATAAAATCTAATTGATCTTCGTTTGAGATGGTGCCTGTGATCTCGCCGAGGTGATACAAACACTGGCGTATATCAATCGCGAGGAGATCGCCGGGCAGACCGTCTGCCATGCCCCTCCGGATGGAATCAATGCTGGAGGACACATGCTGAAGCGATTGGTAATGCCTAGCATTGGTCACAATGGTGCCTTCACTATTCAAGGCACCGGAACTAACTTTCTCGAGCAGGGCCTGTTTGAACTGCTCAATGCCTATCCCCTCTTTTGCAGCTATCCACAATATGCCCCCAAGGCCAAAAAGAGCCTCAAGGCTCAACTGATGTTGCGGATCGACCACTTTATTGCCAACCAGCACGAAACTGCGACATTCGGCCTCTAATTCAACCTGAAGCCCCTCTAATTCATCAGGGGCTGTGGTATGCACGTCAAAAAGATAAACCACAAGGTCTGCGCTTTTCATTTTTGCCCTACTGCGCTCCACACCTATCGCTTCAATCTCGTCTGCACCCTCCCGGATTCCGGCAGTATCGATGAGCCTGAAAAGAATGCCACCAATATTCAGCACTTCTTCGATTGTATCTCTTGTTGTGCCGGCAATGGCACTCACAATGGCCCTGTATTCATTGAGCAGGGCATTGAGCAACGTTGATTTCCCGGCATTGGGTTTGCCGATAATCGCTACACTTACTCCTTGCTTGATAACATTACCCAAGTCAAAAGAAACCAACAAATCATGGGTGGTCTTGTCCAACTTCCCCAGCAATTCCCGAAGCCTGCTGCGATCTGCAAACTCCACATCTTCCTGGGAGAAGTCAAGTTCCAGCTCAATTAAAGCCGAAAATTGGATCAGTTCCTCCCGCATGGCAGTGAGCACATGCGAAAAACCACCCCGAACCTGATGTAAAGCCGTTTCCTGTGCCGCTTTAGTCTCGGCCGCAATGAGATCAGCAACTGCTTCAGCCTGAACCAAGTCCATTTTCCCATGCAAAAACGCACGCATGGTGAACTCACCTGGTTTAGCCATCCTGGCACCACGCCTAATACAGGCTTCCATCACTTGTTTAAGCACAAAGGCTGAGCCGTGGCAGGAAATCTCCACCACATCTTCACCCGTGTACGACCGGGGCGACTTGAAAACCGATAAAACCACTTCATCCAAGCGACCTGATTCATCCTGTAAAACCCCTACATGAAGGGTATTTGCCGGAACAGCGGTAAGGTCTTTAGCGGGAAACAGACTGTTTATCAAATCAATAGCACCCGAACCGCTCAGGCGGATTACCCCAATTGCTCCCACACCGGGTGGGGTGGCAAGCGCAACAATGATATCATTCCAGTTAGCCGACATAAAGCAAAAATAACCCATTTGCACGGGCAATAAAAAAAGCCGTTCCAGATTATGGAACGGCTTGTATTGATCTGTTTGGGATCAGTTATTCTTCAGCGAGCTGGAAGGTAACAGGCTGACGGCGGTATGCCTTAACCTGGCGACCATTCTGAATGGCTGGCTTCCACTTCGGACCCTTGCGGATTGCGTTTACTGCTATTTCGGCAAGCTTTGAGTTTGGAGGCAGACAGTTGCCTACTCCAGCCTCACTGCAAGGAAGTGCACGCACTTCACTCACAGCACCTTCCTTGTCAACGATAAACAATATCACAACTGTACCAGAGCGACCATCATCCTGAAGGTCATCGATGTTACGCTCAATCTCCCTTGTAACGTAGCGCGTCCATCCAGACGTTCCACCGGGGAATTCAGCATCGATTTCCACCTTCTGGAAAACCTTGTCGGAATCATCTTCTTTGGGGGCTTCAACTACACCACCTTTGTCTTCAACAGGAGGAGCAACGATACCCTCGTCTTTCATACCTTCCTGGTTAACGGTTCCAATTTTAGTATCCTCCAGTTTTTCAATTTCTGGTGGCTTCTCTTCTTCCTTCACCTCTTCATCCTTCACCACTTTAGGTGGTGTGAACTTGGCCATCTCAACCTTTGGAGGCTCTGGTGGCTTCGGAGGAGGTGGAGGTGGTGGTTCGGGTTGTTCTTCCTGCTGTATCTCCTCCAATTGTACTTCCTTGATTTGAACCTGGCCTTTTTTCGGCCCCAGATCTAAAGAAGAAATGAAGGAAGCAAGCAGTATCAGCGCGCCAAGGGCAACAGTCAGGAATAAAGAATTCCTCAACCTTTTGTTATACCCTGTGCGGAGCTCATAAGCACCATAGCTCTTGTTTCGTCCCTCGAAAATGAGGTCGATCAGATCGGCACTTAGTATTTTGTTTGCATCCATGGTAACGTTTTTTAATTTGATTCAGATTCCTTCAATTTCCACAAATTATTTGATCCCGGCAGCGGCCTCCGTTGCCCTGATCAATTGCATTTCTGTATCGGAAATATCAACCATTGCATAGCGCTTGATCTCATTGATAGTCATCTCATCCAGAATATCCACCGTATTTTTATACGTGGCATCTTCAGTTGGCTTGATAATCATTACCAAATCTTCGGGATTGGTGCTCTGCTTTTTGCGGATGATTTCTTCCCTGATAGTTTTGAAGGTTGCTGTTTGAATTTGTGTCGGATCTAGTCCTGCATAATAATAAACCACATCATCCTTACCAAGCATGATGGTGAATGCCCCAGACTCCTTTACTTTGTTCTGATCTTCGGGCTTATCCACATCCTTAGGCATGAACAAGTTCATGGCTGTTGGCTGAGACATGGTTGATGTAAAGATGAAGAATGTGATGAGGAGGAAGCCAAGATCCACCATGGGAGTCATGTCCACCTTCGTGGACATCTTTTTCGCTTTCTTGACACCCGGACCTTTTTTGTGTCCACCGCCATCTCCACCTGTGTCTAAACTTGCCATAATCGTTAGTTTAATTCAATTCACAATAATATTACTTCCCTCCGCCAATCTGCTTCTGACGGGTAACAAACAAAGCAGTACCTGCGGGTGCATCCTCTGGAGAAGTAACAAGCAGAAACTTATTCTGGTCGTTCTTCTTGAAGGCATTCAGCACATTCTTGAAAGCAGGATACTTTGTACTGTTATCAGATTTGATCAGCAGGTTAAGCTTTTTACCGGAATAGGCAACCAGGGCATCACGTACCCAATAGTATAATTCACCTCCGGTAGAATCAGCACAGGGAATACCCGGCTGAGCTTTGATGGCATTTTTATTGTTTTCATCTTCCGGATCAAGGGAAAGGAGACTCTTCATCTGGCTAAATGGAACTCCAACGCTTGGTGCATTGATAAAGTTTTTGATTTCAGCTGGTGTAAGTCCAAGATTCCTTGTTGTATTCAGGTTGCTGATCAGCAACTGACGTGCCTGTGGATTATCCATGGAGACGAAAACCCTGCCATCCTTGTCGATTGATACCATGAAGGCATCTTTCTCAGGCAACGCCTGAGAAGAAACCGAATTAGGTGTTGTCACCTCAACAGGTTCCTCAGGCTTGAACTTTGTTGCCATAATGAAAAACGACAGGATAAGGAACGCAATATCCACGAATGGAGTCATGTCGTTATCCGGTGCATGTTTTTTTAATTTGACACTTGGCATGTTTACTTATTTAAGATTTAGATGCTGGAATTTCTTCATTCCACAAGAGAATGAAAAAAACCAAATTACTTGTACTGAGAAACAAAGCTCTGGGTCAATGTGAAACCAGACTCGTCAATACCATAAGTGATTG
>JBILSG010000271.1:0-3889 GCA_044372235.1 Chitinophagaceae bacterium | reverse complement strand
TGGATGTTGAGGGATACTGCAAGGCCACTCTTTAACAGGGCAATCAAGGGGCAATATCCACCGGGATCAACCATAAAACCCATGGGAGCGTTGATTGCCCTTGATGAAAAAGTCATAACTCCTGATTTTGGTATTAGTTGTAATGGTGCTTATTATGGTTGCCGGCGTCCCATAAAATGTACACATAGCTATGCAGGCCATGCCGGCAATTTAAGGGTAGCGCTGGCCAATTCATGCAACAGTTATTTCTCTCATATTTATCGCCTGGCTATTGATAATCCCCGCATTCCCGGTGGTGCTGACAAGGGTTATATTAAGTGGAAGGAATATATGAATTCTTTTGGGATGGGTGTGAAGCTTGGAGTGGATTTACCAAGTGAAGATAAAGGGATGATTGCCGATACTGGGTTTTATAATCGGCTTTATAATAATAACTGGAGTTCGTGTACAAACGTTTTTCTTGGAATCGGTCAGGGTGAAATGACTGCCACACCACTGCAGATGGCTAATCTGATGTGTATAATAGCCAACAAAGGGTATTATTATACACCTCATTTTGTCAAGGCCATCGATGGGGCAACCGTTGCAGACACCTTGTTGAATCCGTATAAAAAACGGCATCAGGTTACCAGTATCCCTGATACAATTTATCGTATTGTGCAGTTGGGCATGCAGGATGTAATTGAAACAGGAACAGGACGTATTGCCAGGATCAATGGTGTATCCGTTGCAGGTAAAACAGGAACTGCCGAAAACTATGGTATCATATATGGCAGGCGGCAAAAGCTGGATGATCATTCCTGGTTTGTTTGCTTTGCACCTGTTGAAAATCCCAAAATAGCAGTTGCCGTAATTGTTGAAAATGGAGGTTTTGGTGCAACCTGGGCTGGTCCAATGGCGGGATTGATTATGGAGCAATACCTCAAAGACTCGCTGTCTGCTATACGCCTGAAAGAAGTGGAGCGCATTGAGCAGGAGGAGATTATCATCCCTGTTGTAAAGCAAAAAAGAAACAGACTTGATTCATTGCGTAGGGAAAGAATGAAGAAAGTAATCATGCGGGCAACTGCAAAGTCAGGGAAAAATAATGATCGCAGGCAACAGGAGCAAATATCATTCAATCACCTTGTTGCCATTAAATCTGAATATGAGGAACAGTTCATTTGATATTTCAAAAGGAGTAGATTGGGGGGTTGTAATTGTTTACACGGTACTCGTTATTACGGGTATTGCTAGCATTTTTGCAACAACATACAGAAATGAAGATCTTGTGAATGGGTTTTTGTCGTTTAATACCGATTACAGCCGGCAATTGCTTTATTTCTTTTTCTGCATAATCCTTGCCGTTTTTATCCTCCTCACAGACAGTAAGTTTTTCACGGCAACTGCCAATATATTTTATATTATCGGTATTATTTTATTGCTGCTCGTTTTCCCTTTCCACACGGATATTAAAGGAACTAAGTCGATAATCAGACTTCCAGGTTTTCAGTTTCAACCGGCCGAACTGTGTAAATTATTTGTCAACCTTGCCTTAGCCAAATATCTTTCTTCACTTGATATGGATTTCAAAAAACTCCGCTCTCAGGTATTGGCTTCCCTGTTTATTATTGGACCGGCAGTATTGGCAGTTTTGCAGAGTGAAACAGGACTGGCACTAGTTTATCTTTCATTTTTCCTCGTTATGTATAGAGAGGGTATGTCTTCTACCGTTTTATGGATTGGATTCTCCCTGACATTCCTGGTTATACTGACTTTGCTTTTAGATCCTGACCTTCTCGCTATAATCCTTACTGCAATGGCAGGCACCCTTATTTTTATACTGCGACGCCAGTTTCGCAGAAACAGGTCTCTTTTGTTTTTTATCATTGGTTTCTGGGCTGTTTTTGTTGGCATACAGCGGTTTGCTGTGCCTTACTTTTTTGAAAAGGTCCTTAAACCTTATCAGGTTCAACGGATTTATGCTACCGTAGGGAAGGATTTTGAAATTGATCCTGAATTGATGACTGAGGATGAGATCAGGAAAATGAATGACAAGAAAAAAGCAGGTAACTATAATGTCAAACAAAGTAAAATTGCAATAGGTTCGGGTGGATTATTAGGTAAGGGTCTTATGCAGGGCACCCAGACCCGGTATGATTTTGTTCCCGAGCAGCGGACAGACTTTATATTTTGCACTATAGGCGAGAGTTATGGTTTTTTGGGAAGTATTGTTTTACTTGGATTGTATCTGTTTTTATTATTCAGGATAATCAATATTGCAGAACGGCAACGCAGTACCTTTAGCAGAGCCTATGCTTATGGTGTTGCCTCTGTTTTCTTTTTTCATGTCTTTGTCAATATCGGTATGACTATTGGAATTGTTCCTGTAATAGGCATTCCATTGCCTTTCATGAGCTTTGGCGGTACGGCACTTATTACCTATACTACTATGTTATTCATCCTCCTGCGCCTTGATGCCGACCGTCAAATGATTTTGCGTTAAACCGTTTCTATGAAAATAATGCCATTGTCTGAGGGTAGCTTTACCATTGATCATTCTAAAGTGTTCATTCCCTTTGACCCAGCTACAGATAGTATGCAGCAGCGCTCAAAGGGAAGCCTCTTAGTTGAAATCCAGCCCTTTTTGGTTGAGACTTCAAGAGATCTTATATTGCTCGATGCGGGTCTTGGTTTCAGTAAGCATGGTGTCTTGCAATTATTTGACCGGATTGATTCTCTTGGATATGCAGCTTCAGACATATCCAAGGTGCTTATGAGTCACCTGCATCGTGATCATGCAGGAGGGTTATCGTTCAAGGATGTTTACAGTGACGTATACCATCTTTCCTTTCCCAATGCGGTTCATTACATACACAAGCAGGAGTTGCATTTTGCACTTTATGGGGGAAATGCTTCCTATGACGCATCCGGTCTTTACCTGCTTGAAGGACATGATAAAGTTGAGCTGCTTGACGATTATGGGGTTATCGATGGGTATATTTCCCATCAATTGTCATCAGGACACTCGCTTTTTCATCAGGTATTCTTTATAAGGGAAGATGGCGATACTTTGTTATTCGCAGGCGATGAAGCACCGCAACTACAGCAGATGAAAACGCGATTTGTTGCTAAGTATGATCAGGATGGTAAAAAAGCAATGGCTTTACGTCAGGAGTGGTGGGAACTTGGTCAAAAAGAAGGTTGGACATTTGCATTCTACCACGATATCAGCACCCCTACGTTTTGTTTTCGTTGAATATTAGAGGTACTTATTGAAGTAGTTTAAGTAGAAAAGGTGTAGGTGCTACAAAAAAAGAGGCCAGCCCTAGAGAGAGCCAGCCGTTGCTAACCTATGAAAAACACCGAGTTAAAGTTACATTATAAAATTTTATAATCAAAACCCTTTTTTTCTGGGCTCCATTTGTTTTTTTTCTGACTGCCTTTTTTGAAACTCCCTTCTGACAAGGGATTTGAACTCTTCTTCAGCTCCAAAAACCTTGTTTGCTCTTTCCTGACTCATCACTTTAGAAAAATCTTCTCTGTATTTCTTCCTGATATCCAATGTTTTTTGCTGTTTTTCAAGGTGATCCCCCATCCTTTTTTCACTGGCTGCAGATCTTAATTCATTTCTATATTGGTTAAACACAGGCCAAAATTTCTGAGCTTCATTCGGTGAAAGGTTCAACTCTTTGGTGATGAATGCCATTTCCATGGCCTGGATTTTTTTTATTTCTGCAAGTCTGTTTTCACGCTGCATGCGCTGATCCTGACTATTTGCAAAAAGTACAGTAAGAGAAAGAATAGGGATGAGGATACTTTTTTTCATAACAATTGAATCATATTAATTTAATCCATTATTTCTGTGTCATCATATCCGTCCTGATTCAGATATAATGAGATGTCATTT
>JBILSG010000035.1:0-12584 GCA_044372235.1 Chitinophagaceae bacterium | reverse complement strand
AATAAAATGCAGTTGCTCATTCCGAGAGGATTTGCTCACGGTTTCTCTGTGTTGAGTGAAACTGCGGAAGTAATGTATAAATGTGACGGTGTTTACAACAAATCAAGTGAGCTTGGAATTAAATACAATGATCCCGTTTTAAAAATTGATTGGCAGGTTAATGAATCTGAAGCCACTGTCTCAGAAAAAGACCAGCAACTGCCAGGATTTACCGCACTTGAAACCGGATTTTAATTGAGGTTATGAAGAAAATTCTGGTTACTGGTGCCAACGGCCAGCTTGGTAAAGAACTTAGAGACATAGCTATTCAATTTTCAGCATACGAATTTCTCTTTTTGTCAAGAGAAGATATGCCCATTCATCATTTTGAACTGGTCAGGCATTTTTTTGATGATTTCAAACCTGATTTTTGTATAAACTGCGCCGCATATACTGCTGTTGATAAAGCAGAATCAGAAAACGCATTGGCTAAACTTGTCAATACTGAATCGGTCGATATACTGTCTGCCGTTGCTGCCGCTGCTGATTGTCGCTTTATACATATTTCTACCGATTATGTCTATTCAGGCGATGGTACCAGACCTTATATCGAAACTGATCCAACCGGACCTCTATCTGTGTATGGTAGAACTAAACTCGATGGGGAAATCGCAGCAATAAAAAATGATCCACTTGCTGTTATCATTCGAACATCATGGGTCTATTCGGTTTATGGGCACAATTTTGTGAAGACTATGCTACGTCTTATGAAAGAGCGGTCGGAGATCAGTGTTGTTTCTGATCAGCTCGGTTCTCCAACTTATGCGGCAGATCTTGCCACATGCATCATGCATATCATAAGTTTTAATGATTGGCACCCGGGTGTTTATAACTTTTCAAACGAAGGGCAGACTTCCTGGTTTGAGTTTGCGCTTGAAATAAGCAGAATCTCCGGAAGTAGTTGTAACGTCAATCCCATTCCAACGTCAGCATATCCTACACCTGCTAAAAGACCCCAGTATAGTGTAATGGATAAGCATAAAATAGGTGAGACCTATGGCATTGAATTTAAGCCCTGGAAGGAAAGTCTCCGTAAATGTATAAGTGAGTTAAATAAAAGCAGTAAAGGTTAGCCCTTATGCTTTTCCTGCCATGAGCATCAATTTTTTCTCAAGCAAAAGTATCTTGGACAATGCCTGACTGAGCTCCTGCTCTTTTGCATAAAGTTTATCCAGGGCGTTCATTAGTATTTCGTTTTCACGGCTCAGCATCCCCATCTGGTTGTTTAATTTTTGCTTTTCTGTTTCTGCCATTTTGAGCCGGGCTTCCAATTCAGCAATCTTTTCATGAATCTCAACAACGTATGCCGCTTCCATAGGTTAAATCTATTTAGATTTTTTACCAAATGCAAGTGGATCGTCCCCCTCAAAGGTCAATTGCTTTTCAAAACGTATATTTGCACTCAATTAATTTTTATGGCATTGATCTCCGCTAAGCTGGCAGATGGTAATTATGGTATGGATGTCACTGACTCTCAGGGGCATGTGATGAGAATGGATATTCCCACCGAGCAGGGCGGTAATGGTTCCGGATTCCGACCCATGCAAATCCTCTTGGCAGCAGTTTGTGGATGCAGCTCAGTTGATATCATCAGCATATTGAAAAAACAAAGGCAACAGCTGGACGGACTTGAAATTGACATTGATGGTCAAAGGGAAGAAGGTGTTGAACCGTCTCTGTGGAAGGCTATTCAGATTGAGTTCAGGTTATCAGGAAATATTGACCCTGCAAAAGCATATCGTTCTGTTGACCTTTCTTTGAAAAAATATTGTTCAGTAGCGGAAACACTGAGGGTCGCAGGCGCAGAGATTGCCTTCAGGGTTATCCTCAATGGTGATGAAGTGAAAATTCAACAAGATTAAAATAATTATGCGTCCAGAAACACTTGCGATACGCACACAAACGGAAAGAACCGGAGAGAAAGAACATTCAACTCCTTTATTCCTGACCAGCAGTTTCGTTTATGATTCTGCAGAGGATATGGCAGCAGCTTTTGCTGATGACAGCCTTGATGTGAATATTTACTCTCGGTTTTCCAATCCATCTGTAGATGAATTTATTAATAAAGTTTGTCTCCTCGAAGGAGCTGAAGATGGAATTGCTACAGCTACAGGTATGGCTGCTGTGAGTGCCTGTTTTATGACCTTCTTGGCTTCCGGTGATCATATCATTTCTGCATCTGCTGTTTTCGGTTCCACCCATACAATCCTGACCAAGTACCTGCCCAAGTGGGGAATTACTTACAGTTATTTTGATATGAATAAGCCGGAGTCAATTGAAGCATTGATTCGGCCCAATACTAAAATGCTGTATGTAGAAACCCCATCCAATCCCGGACTTGATATTATCGAGCTGGATTATGTTGCAGCTTTGTGTAAAAAGCATGGAATTTTATTTGTGGTTGATAATTGCTTTGCAACGCCGGCGGTTCAACAGCCCATAAAATTTGGGGCAGACCTGGTGCTTCATTCGGCTACAAAATTCATAGACGGACAGGGTAGGGTACTCGGCGGAGTAGTGGTTGGTAAAAAAGACCTGATAAAGCAACTTTACTTGTTTATCAGAAATACCGGTCCTTCTTTGAGTCCGTTTAATGCCTGGGTGCTCTCAAAAAGTCTGGAAACATTGTTTGTGAGAATGGAAAAGCATGCATCAAATGCACTTTACATTGCAAATGGACTTGAAAATCATGCCGCGCTCAGTTGGGTTAAGTATCCATTCCTGACATCGCATCCCCGTTATGATGTGGCCAGAAAACAAATGCTTAATGGTGGTGGGATACTCACATTTGAATTGAAATCAGGACTTGAAGGAGGAAGAAAGTTTCTCAATAGCCTGAAATGGCTTTCTATGACCAATAACCTTGGAGATAGCAGAACCATTGCTTCGCATCCTGCCAGCACTACCCATTCCAAATTAACAGAAGATGAGAGGCAAGCAGTTGGAATTACGCCAGGATTAATCAGACTTTCAGTTGGACTTGAACATCCGCAAGATATCCTTGAGGAGATACTGCAGGCACTCGCATAATTAATCATATTTGATATAAAGCAGCAAACATGGATAAGATTTTTGATGAACCATTCAAACAGGCGTACGACTTTTCCTTCAACAATAAAGTAGCCGGAGTATTTGACGACATGGTCACCCGTTCAGTTCCTTACTATGTGGAAATGCAAAGGATGATGTCTGAACTGGCAGCAGATCACTGCGGTTCAGACGGCGTTATTTATGACCTTGGTTGTTCAACGGGAGCTACCATGATTATGATGGATCAGACAGTACCTCAGCATATCAAATTTGTAGGTATTGATGATTCGGAACCGATGCTTGAAAAATGTAAGGCAAAATTAGATGAGATGGGTATGACCAGGCCTTACTCTCTGGAAGTGGCTGATCTCAACTCAGGAAATGTACCCATGAAAGATGCCTCTGTTGTCATTCTATGCCTTACCCTGCAGTTTATAAGACCAATTGTGAGGGAAAGGCTTCTCCGTTCTATTCAGGAGCAGCTGCGTCCTGGCGGTGTTTTAATCATCATTGAAAAAATCCTAGCAGAAGAAACAGACTTCAACCGGGATTTCATAAAATATTATTACAATTTTAAAAGGAGGAATCAGTACAGTGAACTTGAGATATCTCAAAAGAGAGAGGCCCTTGAAAACGTACTGATACCCTACAAATTGAGTGAAAATATAACTTTACTCAAAGAAGTTGGCTTCAGAACAGTAGAAGTGTTTTTTAAATGGTATAACTTTTCCGGATTCATCGCAAAAAAAGAATCATGATACAGATTGGTAACTTTTTCTTCAGGTATAGGAATTGGCTCTTTATATTGCTTTATGCACTGCTTTTTCTGCCTTCACCTGAACTTTTTACAGAAGCATCTTGCGGAGAACATTATTGGTACTGGCCGCTGGCAGGAGGTTTGTTTGTAACAGTACTTGGCCAGGCAGTTCGGGGTGCTACCATAGGATTGGCCTACATCGTGCGTGGGGGGAAGGACAAAAAAGTTTATGCTGATGATTTGGTGACAACCGGGATTTTCAACCACTGCAGAAATCCGCTTTATGTTGGCAATATTCTGATGTTGCTTGGGGTGGGCATATTGGCCAACTCCCTATATTATGTGGGTATTGTGATGCCGCTTTTTTTGTTCATTTATCAGGCAATCGTATTGGCGGAGGAAAATTTCTTGAGGAGCAAATTTGGCCAATCTTTTGACGATTATTGTGTACGTGTTAACCGGTGGATTCCCAACATTTCCGGTTTGAGCAAAACATTTTCATCCATGGAATTCAACTGGCGGAGATGGGTGTTGAAAGAGTACAATACCCAATTTGTATGGCTTGCAGGTATTGCCTTGTTGATTTTGTTGAAATACAATGAGGCATTGTTGCAAAGTGACCGTGAGCATGCCAATCAGTTGTTGTGGGTTATTATTCCCGCACTTGCAGCAGGTTACCTGCTTGTTCGCTATCTCAAAAAATCAGGTAAATTCACAGAATAGCCAGATAGAAAAGATGTTTATGAGACTCCAATCTGCCTTTTCCGTTTGTATGGCTTTGTTTTGCCTTTCCGTTTTTTCAGAATCAGTAATTGCACAGGAAGTAAAGAAGGGGCTAACCCTTTCTTTGGGTGGTGCCTTAGAACTTGGTGGAGACCAGGTAGCACAGGTTTATTTCACCAATGGTGAAGATCAATCGGTTAACGCTGGACAAGGGGGTTCTATCCTGGTGGGTCTGGAATATGGCTTTAATAAATATTTTAGTCTTCGGTCGGTTTTGGGGTATAAATATGTTACCACTGCTGCAACCAACGCAAATATTACGCTTACCCGATTTCCCATGCGTTTTTCAGGTGTTGTACATTTTAGTCCCAAATGGTGGGCATCCGCAGGATATGCTACACAACAGCGTATTGTTTTCAAGGGAGATGGCATCATCGATAATTTCAAACTCACCACTTCGGGTGGACCTCATGTGGAGTTGGGATACAACAACATTTTTTTGAATTATACCGGGATGAAATACAATGATAACCTGAATGGCACTTATAATGCTTCTTGTTTCGGGGTTGGATTTCTTATTCCACTAAAAAAGAAACCCCGGACTGTGATGATGGATGTTCCGGCTAAATAACTCCTAATAACATGAGAAGGTTGATCTGATTTATTGGGTTTCCAAACTTTTTATCTCAAGTACATGTTTCAAATTCAAATCAATATAAGCTAAGATTGTATCAAGATAGGAGTACTTACAATCCTTAAACGAAAAAAGTGGTTGATTTTCAACCACTTTTTTACTTCTTATTGTTGCCCGACCTGGATTCGAACCAAGACAAACAGAACCAAAATCTGTCGTACTACCATTATACTATCGGGCATCCGTAAATGGGTGGCAAAAATAATAAAATATTCTTTTATGCCAAAATTTTAGCGGTAATAAAAATCGCTTTATCCTGCTTTTTTGACAAGAAAATGATTCTTTTTCCCCTTTTGTACTACTATGTATTCTGAACACAGCAGTGCCGCTTTATTTATGACCATAGAATGGTCTGTAACTTTCTCTTTATTGATACTAATACCGCCACCCTGTACCATCTTGCGGGCTTCTCCTTTGCTGGGAAATATGCCTGACTCAAACAGGAAGGAAACAACGTCTATGCCAGTTACTATATGAGTTGCTTCAATCTGATGTTCCGGTACGCCTTCCATGGCGGCAAGAAGCTGGGCTTCATCCATTTCCCTGAGGTTGATATCCTCTCCCTTGCCAAATAACTGTTCTGTAGTCTGCCGGGCACTTTCAAATTCAGCTTGTCCATGTACAAAAACGGTAATGCATTCCGCCAGCTTTCTCTGTAATGCTCTGGCACCAGGATCTTTCGCATGTTCTTCTATGACAATAGAAATTTCTTCCATGGAAAGTAGGGTGAATATCTTTATCCACTTCTCCGCATCTGCATCAGCAGCATTGAGCCAGAACTGATAGAACTGGAATGGAGTGGTCTTTTGAGGGTCTAGCCAGACATTGCCTTTTTCCGTTTTTCCAAACTTTCCACCATCGGCCTTGGTAATCAGGGGGCAGGTAAAGGCGAATCCTTCTCCGCCTGCTTTCCTGCGGATCAATTCTGTGCCTGTGGTGATATTGCCCCACTGGTCGCTTCCGCCCATTTGAAGTTTACAGTTTTTGTTTTTATACAACCAGTAAAAGTCGTATCCCTGCATCAACTGATAGGCAAATTCGGTGTAACTGATACCAGTTTCGCCTTCGATCCTTTTTTTTACACTGTCTTTAGACATCATGTAATTAACGGTGATATGTTTGCCCACGTCACGGAGAAATTCAATGAATCCAAGTCCCTTGAACCAGTCATAATTGTTGACAATCTCTGCCGAATTTGATCTTTCAGGGTTAAAATCAAGGTATTTTTCAAGCTGTTTCTGAACGCCAGCAATGTTTTTCTGAAGGGTAGGCTCATCTAAAAGGTTTCTTTCCTCGCTTTTGCCACTGGGATCTCCAACCATGCCGGTTGCCCCCCCAATCAGGGCAAAGGGTTTGTGACCGGCCTGCTGAAGGTGATACAGGAGTAAAATGGGAACGAGGCTTCCAATATGCAGACTGTCTGCAGTGGGATCAAATCCGATATAGGCTGAAGTCGGTTCTTTTGCCAGTTGTTCCGCAGTTCCGGGCATGATGTCCTGCAACATCCCCCTCCATTTAAGTTCTTCTATCAGGCTCATTGTTAAAACTTTGGGCAAATGTAGCATAGAAGTAGAAACCCGCAAAAATGAGCAATATAACAGGGGGGAAAACGTTTTTTGAACAGGGTATACCATGCGTGTTAATTTGGATGATATCCACCTAACTTTGTGTCATCTGATGAAAAACTTTAAGAATTGTCTGACTTTTTTCCTGTGTATGGGGTGTTGCGCACTGTCCCATGCTCAATTCAGAAAATATTCCAATGAGTTTTTGAACATTGGTGCGGGCGCAAGAAGTTTGTCGATGGGTGGAGCGATGGTAGCAGGCGTTGCAGATGCTACTGCCGGTTATTGGAATCCGGCAGGATTGTCTGCCGTGAAAGACAATCCATCTCTGTCACTGATGCATGCAGAGTATTTCGCGGGAATTGGTAAGTACGATTTTGCCGCTATGGCAATTCCCCTCAATGATATATCTGGCAGGGGAAAAACCCTAGGGTTATCATTGGTCCGGTTTGCAGTAGATGATATCCCCAATACCTTATATCTGGTAGAGCCTGACGGCACGGTCAATTACAATAACATCACTTCATTTTCATCTGCGGATTATGCTTTTTTAATCTCATACGGACAAGAACTCTATGAGCAGGATGGTAAAAAGCTTGCAATAGGGGTAAGCACTAAAGTCATACACAGGAATGTAGGGAGCTTTGCCCGTGCATGGGGAATTGGCCTGGATGCGGGTATTTCCTATAAATCTGCCCGATGGGAGTTGGGTATAGTTGCAAGAGATCTGACATCGACATTCAATGTCTGGAATTTCGAGTTTACAGACAGGGAGAAGCAAATTCTTTATCTCACAAACAATGAAATTCCGGTAAGATCAACTGAACTGACAGCACCAAGACTTATTTTCGGCGCAGCATATAAACAAGCGTTAACACCATCGGTGGAATTGGGAGGAGAGGTGAACCTGGATTTGACATTTGACGGGAAACGCAATGTGCTTTTGTCGTCAGCTGTTTTGAATGTTGATCCCAGAATTGGACTGGAAGCTGGATTCAGAAAATTGGTTTATGGGCGTCTCGGTGTTTATAACTTTCAAAAAGGGTTAAAGGATGGCGATACCACAAATCTTAAAAAAACATGGATATTTCAACCGGGTGTAGGTGTTGGATTTAAATTGAAGCAGGTGACCATTGATTATGCCTTTACAAACCTTGCCAATCAATCCAATCCATTGTATACACATGTGTTTTCACTGAGTTTCAATCTCACTAGAAAAGAAAATAGAAACTGATGGAAAAGACTAAAATATCCCGGCTTTTTTCTTTTGTCATCCTATTCATATTGATTTCAGTCAACACAACTGCCCAGTTTAATAACGCCTGGATCGATTACGGCAAAACATATTATAAATTCACGCTTGCGCAAGATGGACTTTATAGAATATCAGGTGCCGTGTTGAGGACCGCTGGATTGGGTAACAATCTGGCAGAAAGTTTTCAGCTTTGGAGGAATGGTAAGGAAGTACCTCTTTACACAAGTATTTCAACCGGTGTTTTAAGCGACAATGATTTCATTGAGTTTTATGGGCAGATGAATGATGGTAAACAAGATGCGGCATTATACAACAATCCGGCCTTTCAACTTTCAGACCGGTGGAGTCTTTACACAGACACTGTTGCCTATTTTCTTACAATTAATCCGGGTTCAGTAAATACAAGAATATCAGCAGCGGCAAATAATGTAGCAGCCAACTCTTTACCTCCAGAACCGTATTTTATGCATACACTAGATCGGAGTTTCAGGGATCAGCTGAACCCCGGCTTTGCTTCTGTGGTAGGCGTTTATATTTATTCTTCCTCTTACGACAATGGAGAAGGTTGGAGCAGCAGAAATATTCAACCCGCCACTCCACTGGTAGAGCAGTATAACAATTTATACATGGCTTCAGGCGGACCAGATCCGGTTTTACGCATTGCTGCCTATGGTAATGCTCCCAATGTAAGATCAATACGGGTTTCAGTGAATGGGACTCCTGTTTTGGAACGCAGAATGGACCTTTTTAATCCTGCTGTTCAGGAAATTAGTTTTGCTTCAAGCCTCCTGGGAAGGCCTGTTGATACCATCAGGGTAACAAATCTGGCTAATGTTGCAGCAGACCGGATAACAGTTGCCAAATATGAGCTCGTTTATCCAAGAAGCTTCAATTTTGGTGGAAGTTCCTTATTCGCCTTTTCACTCCCGACGTCAGCTGCCGGTAATTTTCTTGAAATTAGCGGATTTGCTTCAGAAGGCCAGCCTCCAGTTTTATATAATCTCACAGAGCAAAAGAGATATGTGGGCGATATTGGAACAGCCGGGGTTGTTAGATTTTCTTTGCCTCCAGGGGGAACGAGACAATTCGTATTGATGAACGCTGCCGGGCAGCTAAAGGTTATAAATAGTTTGCAGAAACGAAATTTCACTGATTTTACTGCTGTATCATTGCAAGGTGACTTCATGATGATAACACATCCTTCGCTGAGAACAAGCAGTGCAGGAGATCCCGTTGCACTTTACAAATCGTACAGGGAAAGTTCAGCAGGGGGATCTCATCAGGTAGGTATTTACCTCATTGATGAGCTGGAAGAACAGTTCTCCTGGGGTATCAAAAAACATCCCCTTTCGATAAAAAATTTTATTGCATTTGCCAGGCAGAAATTTCAGAATCCTCCCAGACAATTGCTGCTTGTAGGCAAGGGTGTAACCTATGACCAATCCAGAATTAATGAGTCAAGGACTGCTACTGCAAAGTTGAATCTGGTCCCAACATTTGGAAATCCCGGTTCAGATAATATTCTCGCATCCGAAAACAACGATCCTACTCCGGAAATTCCTGTAGGCAGATTATCTGTAACCAATGGGGATGAGATAATTGTTTACCTGAATAAAGTGAAACAACATGAACAGAATCTTCGTTCAACAGAACAGACAATAGCTGCAAAAGGCTGGATGAAAAAAGTGGCTCACGTCATTGGCGGCGGAGATCCTTACCTGCAGGGTGTAATTAATGGGTACATGAATACGGCAAAGGCAATTATTCAGGATACACTTGTGGGGGCTGATGTAAACACATTCGAGCAGCTTACACCTGCAGGTATTGAGCAGGTTAACTCAGGATTGCTGGGAAATCTGGTGGATCAAGGTCTGGGACTGATAACATACTTCGGCCATTCTTCAGCCAATTCGATGGAGTTCAACCTGGATGATCCAATTATTTTTAATAATGCAGGGAAATATCCGTTGTTTCTCGCCAATGGCTGTAATGCAGGAAACTTTTTCATTTATGATAGTCTCCGCCTCAATTCAGGTAAGAGATCAATCTCTGAGAATTATATCTTAACCCCGGATAAAGGGAGTATAGGTTTTCTGGCCAGCACACATTATGGGATTGTAAACTATCTTAACCTCTACACCTATAACCTCTACAAGAGGCTTTCATCTTCGGGTTATGGTTCTTCGATCGGAAACCTGCAGTTGAATGCCTTAAAAGATGTTATGCAGCAGGGAGGGTCTACTGATTTTTATAACATCATAACTATGGAGCAATGCCTCTTAAATGGAGATCCTGCAGTAAAGTTGTATGCGCCTGAGTTGCCCGATTATGTAGTTGAGGATGCAACAGTAGTTGTTAGTCCAACTCCAATCAGTATGACAGACTCCAAATTTGATGTTAAGGTGAAAGTGGTCAATATTGGAAGAGCTAGTCATGATTCCGTGTCGTTAAAAATTTTGCATGAATTACCTGATGCCACACAGGAATTATTGTTTGAGGGTAAAATCGGAAAACTGTTTTTTGCAGACTCCATTTCCCTGCCAGTAAAATTGGATCCAACAAGGTTCAAGGGACAAAATAAAATAATTGTTCAGGCAAATCCTGATGGGATAATAAAAGAAAAATCAGTAGCAAATAATGCTGTTATTCGAACATTTATCATCAATGAAGATGACATTCGGCCTGTTTATCCCTATCCTTTTGCGATTGTAAACAACGCATCTGTTGTTTTAAAGGCCTCAGTTGGAAAGTTTACTGATCAGCCCAAAGATTTTATTGTTCAAGTTGATACCACAGAATATTTCAATTCACCAGCAAGGGTAAGTCAGACCAGAACTTCAACCGGTGGATTGGTTGAATTTACTCCCACAATAACGTTGAAGGACAGCATAGTTTACTATTGGAGGGTTGCTCAAAACTCAGCATCTGGCGCTGAATTAAGCTGGGCATCATCATCATTTGTTTATTTACGTGGAACTGAAAAAGGCTGGAATCAATCTCATTATTTTCAGCAAAACCGGAACATTAAAACTGATTTAAAGTATAATCAGCAACGTAATCTGATTTTTGGGGAGCAGCAACACAATTATCGTGTGAATACGGCCATTCAAAATGTTTCACCTAATAGTGTTTTCAACGACCAGACTTCCTTGATTCCTTTGCTTTGTCCTCAGGTTTTTGGTTCATTCCAGTTGGTCATGATTGATACAAAACTGGGGAAGCCCGTTAAAAATATTTATCAAGGTAATACAGGTCGATTTAAAAGTGACTTCAATCAGCTTTGTAGTCCATTATTGCCTTACACTTTCTGGTATGGGTACAATAATGCTGCGTCCCGAAAGAATATGATGGATATGTTTGATTCCATCCCTGCAGGTACATTGGTTGTGATGATGAACCTTGCGAATGCCGCAAGCAGATTTGATGATATTTCAGTATGGCAGTCAGACACATTGCAATACGGAAGAGAAAACAGCCTTTATCATAGGCTGAAAGCACTTGGATTTCATATGGTTGATTCACTTTCAAGAAAATTACCTTTTCTCTTTATTGGCCAAAAAAGAATCGATAATACTTGGGAAGTCATAGAACAGCAGGTTGGGCCTCAGTCAAATGCTATTTTGAAATATGTTGGACAATATTCCAGTCTTGGTACTTCCGGTGAGGAAGAAACCGGGCTTATTGGTCCGGCTAAAACTTGGAAACAGATCCGGTGGAATGGAGGTTCTCCTGATCTTACACAGCAGGACGAAGTCATACACAGCATCGTGGGTGTAAGAAAGGATTTTACAGAGGAAGTATTATTTGAAACTTCTTCACTCCGTATTGACTCATCCATGCAACAGATTGACGCATCAAGATTCCCTTATGTAAAGGTAAAGCGAGCGTATAGGGATACTTCATGGAATACACCCTGGCAGCCACGGTATATGCAGGTGATTTATGATGAAGTACCTGAGGGAATTTTGATCAGTCAGGGTACTCAGGTATGGAAAGATACCATAGAAGCGGGTGCTCCGGTAAAGCTGAATGTGGCATTCAGAAACATATCTGATGTTCCATTTGACAGCCTGAAAGTATGGGTAGGCATTGTTGATGCCGGCAATCAAACCAGACTGGTACTTGACACATTGAAAAAACCATTAGTCCCTGGTGATACACTTCAGTTAAACTACACATTAAATACTGAAAAGCTGAAAGGGGCTAATGCCGTTCTGGTGAATTTCAACCCCGAAAATGCACAGCCAGAGCAATTCCAGTTCAATAATTACTTGATAAAAGGATTTTTTGCGGGCTCAGATAATACGGCTCCGGATTTGGACGTAACGTTTGATGGCATGCATATTGTCAACAGGGATATCGTAAGCTCGAAACCTGAGATTCTCATGACCCTTAGAGATGATTCAAAATACCTTGCACTTAACGATACGTCTTTATTTACAGTCAGGTTAAAATATCCCGATGGATCCCAGAGGCAGCTTAGGTTCGATAATGACACCATGCAATTTATACCTGCCGTTA